>JBILCQ010000223.1:0-4053 GCA_044353065.1 Flavobacteriales bacterium
ACATACTGCCACCATTTCCGCACGATATAATCTTATTTCCCGCATGAACGGCTTTGCTCATGGCCGCTCCAGCGCGTTCAACAGACTGAAGAAAAAGCTCATCGTTCATCACTTGTTCCAACAGACGATGTGCTTGCTCAAAATGGTGGCGTATTGAATTCATGTAGCGAAAGTACTATGACCCGACAGCGCATCCCTATTCCCCTAAGGAATAAGTTATTGTCTATATATTCGACGAAAAATACCGCATGCGCGATTTCTACTCTTCTCTATACACCCTGTTGCTGAAAGCATTGATGTTTTGTGGTCTTTTAGTCTCTAACCATAACGTAATTGCTCAATGTGCCGAGTGCACGCCCGACTCCTCGTGCATGAGTACAGACGGTTTTCCGTTGATGTGTCCACTCATTCCTCCCGACGCAACGGTCAACAATTATTATTCTGAAAACATCACTTTTTATCTTCCAACTTTAGTGAATGACCCTGGTTCAGGGCTTACTGTAACACTGCAGGAAGTTGAAATAACATCGATAGCCGGGCTTCCATTTGGGCTCGCTCTAACATTCAACAATGACGACAATGTATTTATGCCCTCATCGGGCGAGAACTTTGGTTGCGCAACCGTTTGCGGAACACCGCTCATTCCCGGCACCTATCAGGTCAGTATTAACGCGAATGTATCCATTCTCGTTGCCGGTTTCGAAACATCTATACCACAATCCTTCTCCACAACACTTACCGTTATAGCCGCCGAGGGTCAAACCAACTCATTTACATTCGATCAAAGCGCTGGTTGTGGATCAGTAGAAGTAGACTTTAATGCATCGTATTCAGCACCCTCGCCTTCCATCACAACTTATGAATGGACCTTTGGCAATGGCACAACCTCTTCACTTGCAAACCCGGAAAACATTTTATTCGATACTCCCAACTCATATGTGGCGACTTTAACTACTACCATTTCAATTCCGACAATCGATCAAATTTCAATAACAGGACTTAGTAATGCATGGAGCGGCGACATTGAAGAAAACAGCTTCCTAGGAGGTTTACCCGATGTGTACTTTCAACTCATTAATGGTGATACTACAATTATTTTCACCTCTGAATCTATTGCTAATAATGAAGCTCCAGCTTGGGTTTTATCACCCATCAGCTTGAATGAACCGCCCTACACCCTTGTTTTTTATGATGAAGATCCTGTTTCAGCTGATGACTTCCTAGGCGAGTTCAACATCGCGTTGAATCCGGGCTCCTTGCCGTTCGGGTCAAGCAACGGCACATCGGGCACATTAGAGATTGGACAACTGATAACAACCCAAATCACCGACTCAACAATCATTCAGGTCTTTCCCCTACCCAATAGCACACTCACGCTGAACAACAACATAGCAACTGTTGCCGATCCAAACTTCAGTTCTATTCTTTGGTTTCAAGACGGCGAGCTCACTGATGAATTTATCGCAAGCACGGCAGCGCTCACAACAGGAGGGGTTTATAGCGCACAGGTCACCAACGTGTTTGGCTGCACTGCCAACACCAACGAGGTTGTGTATTGCGCGCCGGTCACGATAGAGTACATTCCTGCCGCACAAGAGCTTTATGTTTCTGAAACATTCTCGAGCTATCAATGGTACTTCAATGGTGTTGCCATCAAGGGCGGGGACAACTATTACATTACCACTAACGAACCCGGCAATTATTCAGTAACTGTTACAACCGATTACGGATGTGTTACTGAAAGTGGTGTTTACATCTTGATCATCTCCGTGGAAGAGCAAGAAAACACCCTCATCAACCTATTCCCCATTCCGGCACGAGAACTCATCAACGTGCAACTCACCACGCCTGCGCCCTGGGCCATCACCGACATAACCGGAAGAACAATAATGGCCAACCTCTCGGTATCCTCTGTATTCACGATTAACATCGAATCGCTGCCCGTTGGTGTGTATTTCTTACAGGCAAACGAAAGTAGAGTTAGGTTTGTGAAAGAATGAGAAAGGCACGTATCGACCGCGACGGTAGTGTATATCGCGATAAACAAGAATCGCTCGATCACATCGACTGGCTTGAGCGCAACGAGGCACCTATTCACGGTATCGAAATCGTTAAACTTGGAAAATTCAAAGCCGAGTCCATTCCCAACAAAACCGTTTGGTATACTACGCAAGATGATGTCTATGATCTTGCTCGTAAATTCACTCGCGAACAAATGATTGGTGTTTGGAATTACTCGGAGTTCAAATAGGCGGTTCGTTAATTTTACCGAAACCAATCGTGCCGCACTTTATCTAACGGGCATTCGCTTATTTTTGAGGCGCAGCGCAATTAGCGCAGGTTTGCGAATATGAACAACTCAACCGGTGAATACAATCAACTCCTTCTCAAACTGGATGTATTCATTCGTAAGTATTACAAAAACCAAATGATTCGCGGAGCCCTGTATTGCCTCGCCATTATTTTCTTCACCTACCTGGTTATCGCGTTGGCCGAATACTTCGGGCGCTTCAGCATTGCCATGCGCACATTCTTGTTTTGGTCTTTTATAGCGGGTGTTCTCTTCGTCACAACCAGGTTCTTCTTGCTACCGCTATCCAAAATCTTTCGATTGGGAAAAATCATTTCTCATGAGCAAGCGGCGCTCATTATCGGTCAGCATTTTCCACACGTTCAAGACAAACTGCTCAATACGCTTCAACTAAAAACAATGGCCGGCAATGGCGACAACTCATTGCTCGAAGCAAGCATTTCACAAAAAATGAACGAGCTGCGTCCGGTGCCTTTTTCAAGCGCTGTCGACTTTCGTGAAAATCGTAAATACCTGAAGTGGGTTCTTCCTCCTGTCAGCATCGTGCTCATTCTATTGTTCGCCGCACCCAGCATTTTAACGAAGCCAACCGAGCGCCTTATCAAGCACGGGCAAATCATTGCTGAAGAAGCGCCCTTCACCATCAAGGTGACCAACGAAAACCTCACCACGCCTGAAAACAAAGACTACACGGTCAACATTGAAATCAGCGGAAACGAAATTCCGGAAAAGGTGTATGTCATGCTCGGTTCGCAACAATTTCAGCTCGAGAAACAAAGCACCATTGCGTTTTCACACACATTCAAAAACGTACGTGAAGACGTCTCGTTTGCCTTTAGCGCCAACGGTTTTTTCTCGGATCAATATGAATTGAAAGTAATTCCATCTCCTCGCCTAATCGATTTTGGAATCACGCTCAATTTCCCAACTTACCTGAAACGCTCGCAAGAAAACATTCAAAACACAGGCGACCTGGTTGTTCCGGAGGGCACACAGATTCAGTGGAACTTCAACACAGCCAACAACGAATTGCTTCGCCTACAATTCGGCGACAGCACATACACGGTTCCGACAGGAAATGATCGCGCAAACTTTCGTCAAACCGCTATTCAGTCTACCGGGTATTCCATTCAAACATCCAATCAGTACATCCCATTTGGCGATAGCATCCATTACCGAATTCAAGTGGTTCCCGACTTGCATCCGTCTATTTCTATGCAGGAAGAAAAAGACAGCGCTTCCTTCAAATGGGTTTATTTCACTGGAGAAGTGAAAGATGACTATGGCTTCAGCCGTCTCACGTTCAATTATCGCTTAACGAAACGAGACGGTGCCGCTGCCGATGATGAAGCTCACACGATCGATTTGCCCGTAAACCGAGAATCTACCGGCGATATTTTCTTCCACTCATGGGATTTAGGCCAGCTAGGAATTTCTCCCGGCGATGTGTTCACTTACTATTTTGAGATCTGGGATAACGATGGTTTCCGCGGATCGAAATCGGCCACCACAGGCGAAAGAGAATACACCGTGCCAACGGAAGAGGAATTAGAAGAAAACATCGATCAGAAAAACGAAGACATCAAAGACAAGCTCGAAGAAAGCATTAAGGAGGCAAAAGAACTTGAAAAACAACTGGAGGAATTACAGCGTCAATTGCTCGATAAGAAAGAGATGAATTGGCAAGACAAGAAAAAGCTGGAAGAGCTGATGAAGCGCCAACAAGAGCTTCAAAAGCAAGT
>JBILCQ010000029.1:0-13682 GCA_044353065.1 Flavobacteriales bacterium
GAGAAGCTCCTAGCAAGGGGCCTAGATAGGGTATGACATTTACCATTCCTGCAAACAGCCCAATCAGAAAGGCATTCTGAACCCCCAAAACGTAGAGTGAAATTCCCACCATCGAGGCCATGATCAAACTTTGCAATGCGACACCTAGAAAGTACCGCCGCAATAAATCGTGGCTGTGCGTGAGTATCACCTTAATCTTCGACATTTGACCGTCTGGGGTAATCGTGAGAATGATGCGCGAAAACAGAAATCCATCCTTCAAAAAGAAAAATGCGATAAACAATACGGCGAAGAGTCCGATAATCGCGTTGCCCACGACTCCAAACAAATCGTTGAACGTTGACTGCAGCCACTCAGAACTGAATATGCGCTGGAGATACTGCACGGCATATTGTGTGGGGCTGACACCGGCCGTATATCTCGACATGTCGTAACCCGAGCGCTGCACTTGCTCATCGATGCGCTGCGAAAGTTCCTCTGAATTTATTTCGCTGATAATGCGAATCTCATTTGTTACAAGTGGAGAAAACAAAACAATGAGTAAAGCAATAACCAACAAAAAACTACTCAACGCTGTCATGGCTCTGGCCCAATCGGGAAGGCGCCATTTACGAATTCGAATGCGTTCAAGCGCATCTGCCAGTGGCTCGCAGATGAAAGAGATTACAACCGCAATAACGATGTAGGCAATGATTACCCTAAACAACCAGAGCATTGATACAAGAAGCGCAATGGCCGCGATTGTAAAAATGATTTTCCAGTTTTGACTCAGGTTCTTCATGCTAGACATAGCGTTTTGGGAAGTCAAAACTAAGCAAGTTGGAGGTTCCTTCACCGGCCATCGTCCAGGAGTCGAAAGGGATTTCGATTTCCGCAACAGAACATGTCGACATCACGACCCATTCTCCCGTCAGAAACTGCACCAGCGAAGACAATCCAGGATTGTGACCCACAATCATCACCGTATTCAAACCATCGTCCAATCGATTGATGATACTGAGCAAACGGGATGTGTCGGCTTCATAGATTTTACGATCCGTATCCCACTGCTTATCGCTCAAACCCAAACGCCGTTTGAAATAACCGGCGGTGGTAATGGCTCGAGTGGCCGGGCTAGTAAGAATAAGATCGAGACTATGACCGGCCTCCGAAAAGCGATCGGCCATAAATGGGGCGTTGCGCATGCCTCGCTCATTGAGCGGCCGCTCAAAATCCGACAAACCCTCGTGCGACCAATCAGACTTTGCATGACGCACTACAAATAGCTTCTTTGGCATGGCACAAACCTACGTCACGAACATGTTCATTCAAGTTTCAATACTTTTACGCACGAACAAATCATCGTTCACAATGCACATTTCATTCTTTGAATAACCCTTACCCATCCGTTCAGCATGAAAGAAAGCATACTTCAATTTTTCGAACAGATTGACCCTGTGCAGGGAGCGCTCATCGCGACAACATTCACCTGGCTTGTAACAGCAGCCGGTGCAGGTCTCGTTTTTTTCTTCAACACCATGAAACGCTCCGTGCTCGACGGCATGCTGGGTTTCACTGGCGGTGTAATGATCGCGGCCAGTTTTTGGTCGCTGCTTTCACCGGCCATCGACATGAGTCCGGGTGAGGGCTTTATGAAAGCTATGCCCGCTGCTGTTGGTTTCGCAATGGGTGCTTTATTCCTTTTTGGTCTCGACAAAATTTTACCCCACCTCCACATCAATTTTCCCGAAGAACGCGCAGAAGGTGTAAAGACGAAATGGCATAGCACCATGCTTCTTGTTTTAGCCATCACACTTCATAATATACCGGAAGGACTTGCTGTTGGTGTTTTATTTGGCGGCGTTGCAGCGGGTATTCCCGAGGCAAGCATCAGCGGTGCAGTTGCTTTGGCTATTGGTATTGGCTTGCAGAACTTCCCTGAAGGCCTTGCGGTTTCCATGCCCCTGCGTCGCCAAGGGCTGAGCAAGTTCAAGAGTTTTTGGTATGGCCAACTATCTGCTATCGTTGAGCCCATTGCCGGTGTAGCAGGCGCATTGCTTGTTATGGAGTTGCAACCAATACTGCCCTACGCTCTCGCATTTGCCGCAGGCGCTATGATATATGTTGTAGTTGAAGAAGTGATACCCGAAACACAGCAAGACAAGTTTACCGACATTGCAACATTGGGCTTTATCGGCGGGTTCCTCGTTATGATGTTGCTCGATGTTGGGTTAGGCTGACGGCAACAGCTCATCGGCTAACTGCACAAAGTCGACTCCATCGAAATTGCCCGATGTCATCAACAACAAATTCGCATCGCGCCACGACTGTATCTTCAATTCATGCATCAGTAATTTCGAATCAGTGAAGACTTCCACATTATCGGATGCAAACGCATCCTTCACCTGTTGCGGAGAAATCGGCGGGAGCTTCTTATGTTCGATGGTGTGCGGATTAAAATAGACATAGGCCTTATCGGCTGCCTTCATCGAGTCTTTGTATTCACCGAGAAAATTGGCGTTCAAACTCGAAAACGTATGCAGCTCCATACACGCTACTAATCGTCGACCGGAAAACTGTGCTTTAAACGCGGACGTCGTGGCCTTCAGTTTCGAAGGCGAGTGAGCAAAATCTTTATATATGACAGAGTTCGAAGTTTCTTTCACCGGCTCCAGTCGACGCGCAGCGCCTTTGAAACTTTTCATAGCGTTGTAGAAATCAGCATCGCTGATGCCCATTAAACGACACACCTCAAGAGCGCCTTGCAGATTTTGTAAATTATGTTCCCCGAAAATGATAAGCGGAACCTCCCCTTTAGGAGTATTCAAAAATGTTACTCCATCACGCACAGCATGCGGATGCACAGCATATGGAATTTTCTTCCAATGACCGCCGTGGTTTTCACTGATACGCTTCACTTCAGCATCCGCTGAGCAATACACCAGGGCGCCATCAGGAGTAATCTTGTCGAGAAATATCTCAAATTGCTGCACATAATTTTCAAACGTCGGAAATACGTTGATGTGATCCCACGCAATGCCCGTTAACAAAGCAATATTGGGATGATACAAATGAAACTTGGGTCTTAAATCAGTGGGAGATGAAAGATATTCATCGCCTTCAATAATTGCAAATCTGGCCGCTTCTGTAAAGCGCACCATGCAATCGAAACCCTCGAGTTGGGCACCAACGAGAAAGTCGCAATCGACAGCGCAGTGCTTAGCCACGTGCAAAATCATGGCCGTTGTGGTAGTCTTACCATGACTGCCTCCTATTACAATTCGAGTCTTGTTTTTTGTTTGCTCGTAGATATATTCGGGATAGGAGAAAATACGCAAGCCCAACTCCTGCGCTCGCAGCAATTCAGGATTATCCTTGCGTGCATGCATTCCCACAATGACAGCATCAAGTTCGACTGTAATTTTTTCAGGAAACCAACCTTCTTCAACAGGTAGCAACCCACGTTTTTGCAAACGCGTTTTGCTCGGTTCAAAAATTTCATCGTCGCTTCCGGTTACAGCAATACCTTTCTCGTAAAGCGCTATGGCCATATTATGCATGGCACTTCCGCCAATGGCAATCAGGTGAACTTTCATACAGATTTTATTACGATTGAAAAGTGGCTCAATTTCAAAATCACTCGTGGTAATCAGAATTCTGTTTATGAGCGGAGGGATGTTGAATGTTTGCCCATTTCCAAATCGACATTCCTACATTCGTTTGTAATCTAGTTGACATGTCGCCTAAGACCGAAGAAATAGCCCGCTCAGCAAAATCGGGTGTAGGACCCGAGTCGCTCATTCACGTGGGTGATCGCAAAGATTCACCTGTAAGTGTTCGCCTCATCGATTATGACCTCGCGGAAGTGCACGAAAAACAGATGGTCAACATTTCGGAGTGTTCTTCATACGCGCACTCCGACACCATAAGCTGGTTCGACATTGATGGTATTCACGACCCGGGCGTTACCGAATCAATCGGTAAAGAATTCGGTATCCACATGCTTGTGCTCGAAGACATCATGAACAGCACGAGCAGACCCAAAATTGAAATCTTCGACAACTATGTTTTCGTGACATTGAAAATGCTCGAATTCGATTCGCGTACATCGGCACTTAACATTGAGCAGTTATCATTGATTGTATCGGAGAAATACCTGCTCATGTTTCAAGAACGGCCAGGCGACAGCTTCAATTCGATTCGCGAGCGTATTCGAACATCGAAAGGAAAAGTGCGCAGTAAGAACGGATATTATCTGGCTTACATGATTCTGGATGTCGTTATCGACAACTACATCATCGTGAGTGAGCAATTTGCCAAGCATCTTGAGCGCATTGAAAGTATGGTATTGCGCAAGCCGAACGAGCGAACGATGCAAAGCATACTTGCCGTGAGAAAAGAACTGCTCGACTTCAAGCGCAACATTGACCCGCTCAAGGAAGCCATCAACACCATGATTCGCGAACTCGACGATGATATGGCCAAATACTATCGCGACTTATATGACCACATCATTTTCGAATCAGAAAACCTCGCTACTTATCGCGAAGCAATCATGAGCTTACTCGACTTATATCACAGTAACTTGAGCATGAAAATGAACCAGGTGATGAAAGTGCTCACGATTATCACGACGATATTCGTTCCTCTCACCTTCATTGTTGGAGTCTATGGAATGAACTTCGACAACATGCCCGAGTTACGCACCCGCAACGGATATTTTGTAGTACTCGGCTTCATGTTTCTACTTGTATGCGGAATGCTCATCTACTTCCGCAAAAAACGCTGGTTGTAAAAACAACAAAGCCCGCCGATGAGGCAAGCCAATGTTGTGCAAAGTCACAAAAAACAATGAAAAAAAACGTATTTCAAATTCCGGATTAAGAAAGCAATCGCTGGCGCAGCATAAATTCAAACTGCTGGTTCTGTCTGCGCAGTTGCTTAACAACGATATCCTTCTCGAGCATTTCCTTAAATCGATTCCACGCCTGACCAATCACCTGCGAAATTTCGCTGGTCTCAAATGGCTTCAACAACATACCATCCACCCTTCCCTTATTGATTGCCTCAAGCATCACATTCAAATCACAATCTCCTGTCACCAAAACGCGCTGTACCGTTGGATAATCGCGAGCAACGGTTTCCAAAAAATCAACACCACTAATCGTGGGCATTCGATGATCGGCCAGCACAACCTGTATCGATTCATCCTCGATGAGATTGTACGCCTCAAAAGGTGATATCGCTGTGAAAATTTCGAATTGCTTTCTGAAGTTGGCTCTGAAAGAAACCAGGTTCGACTCGTCATTATCGAGGAATAATACACGGGGCTTACCGGTCAAGGTATCGAGTTGCGAAGGGGCATCAGCAAATAGATTCATAGCCTTACAGTTTAAGTTGTTGTTACAGGGTATTGTAACGCGATGCTCATCCTTTTGGTTACGTTTTAATGGATCTTTTTCTAGATTCATACCCCTCAAACACGATTTTGGTCGAACAAATGATTGATGATGCGCTCGGTGTTTTGTTGCTGCCGCATATAACTTTCCATCAGCGCAGTGTAATTATCCATGAGCTTGATGAATAAATCATTATTCATAGTGCTCGCATAGCCGCCTCGCCCGTGGTTGAGTTCCGACACAGCTGCCTTTGACGCGAAATCGACATCTCGCCTCAGAAGCTCATCCATCTTCACATCATAGAGCTTACAAAGTTCAGTTATCAAAAACGCATCGATGCGTCGCCCGCCCGTTTCGATTTTGCTATACTCGGGCTGACTCACGCCAAGAACATCAGCCACATATTCTTGCTTGTAGTTGTTTTGAATTCGCAATGCTTTAATGTTAGGATACTTGTTCATGTGTTTGGTGTTTTCATGTTATCGAGGGCAAACATGTGATAAGCCCAAATTCACGATCGGTGTATTTCGATTTTTTCGAAAAGAATTTCATATAGTGGCATAAGGCATAAAACGGCACTTTTTCAACCGATTTTCAAGATTTCAACAAGTCATGATTATTCATATTATTCTAGTTAGAATTGGAGCTCTAAACCACTAACCTATGCTCATTCAAGCGCCTGACAATCGCATGAACGCTGTAGAGTCATTCCAGCGTAAAAAGCCGAAAACCAAACTACAGTTCCCAAGTTGGAAAGGAATTCTTTCCGATGTACTTCACAAATCAAGGACATTGAACGAAGATGAATTCGATTCGCACTTGCCCGATTGCAAGCGCATTTTCGATGAGCTTGAAGTTATGCGTGAGATCATTTTATCACGCAATCTGGAATTACTCTTTTCCTATAGCCCCGCTTATCAAAGCACCTATACAAGTGAATGCGACCTATCGGAAGTTCTCAAGAATTTCAAATCGATGCCGATTCGTCCGAATGAGTTTTATGCAGTCTTTGATTTGCGAACTGCCCAATACCGGGAAATGGATGATAAGCTGGACGCCCTGCTCGGATTGAAACCGGACGATTTCAATGTGCCTGCATTAATGCAAAAGGACTCATTCAGCCACATATTCCATCCGCGCGACCACTATCACATGCTTCGGTGGGCATGCCTCGCTAATGCAATGGTTGCGACCAGACTGTTCACATGGAATTCGTTGGAAGATCAATTCAGAATTCGATTCAGAGTTCGCACCCAAAAGAGCTCCATCCCATCTTACCGAGCTCACGAATTTATAACGCTTGAAAAACTGTGTTTTCTGTTCAACGAAAACACAACAGAAGGATGCCTGCCAGCACTTCATATAGATAAATGGCTGATCTATGATCGATCAGAATTTGATCAGGTGCGTCCGTCATGGATTAGTTCAATTGACCGACAAGGCATACTGAACGCTGTACTTTATTTATTCAATGCAGCCATGATTAATTTTCCTGTCCAATACCTGCTTTATCTACATGAACGCAGCAAGGCAGACAGAAACAAAGCCATTGCATCCCGCATCAACGAGCAGATTTCCAAGAGCACAGGCATTGACGCACAATTCGAAGAACAGGCCATTGCCGATTGCTTTGCAAAAACGATTCGACCGCGCATGGAACAAGCCATCAATGCCTGGGAATTCAGAAAAGCAGGCGATTTGTGTTCACTTGAAAGCGATGCTCAGGCCGTAGAATGTGCCCGCGCTCTGGGCCTCGTTCCGATTCCGCAAAGCGTGCTGGATGTGATCTATGCAACGGTCGTAGAGCTTTAGTTTAATCTTCAACATCGCATTGTTAGTAGTGAGCTAAACGAGAAAATTTCTACTCTTGTTCGAAAGGTATTTTTATGCAACATGCAGATCCCGGTGAATTGCATTCATGAAAATCCTAACGAATGACTCCATCAAACTCTCAGGCGCCCCGCCAGGCCTTGTTGCTCGACGGCAATAACATGCTCGAACGAGCAGTGCTGCACAACCTCCGCGAACAGAGTCCGGGCATTCAAATCGTGGATGTTTTTCGCCAACAATTGCGCGAATGGATTAAGTCGGAGCATCCCGACAAAGCCCTCAGCGAAGAGGAGATGTCGCAACAAATGGATCTTTACTGCGATCCGAACAATGACGAAAAAAATGGTGTTTGGGTTTACTATCCCTGGCGAAACACCATCGTGCATTGTCTATCCAAGGAGAAGTTCATTCGCGTTCGCACTATCAGAAACCTTCACAAGATTACAACCCATGAGCAGGAAAAACTCGAAAGATGCAAGGTGGGGGTGGTAGGTCTGAGCGTTGGGCAATCAGTGAGTATCGCTATCGCCATGGAGCGCATTTGTGGTCATCTGCGCATAGCGGATTTCGACACACTCGAACTTTCCAACCTCAATCGTATACGAAGCAGCATGCTTCACCAGGGAGAACTGAAGACAACCATTGTCACAAGGGAAATTGCCGAGATTGATCCATTCATATCGGTCAGTTGCTACGACAAAGGGCTTCAAAAAGACAATCTCGATGAGTTTCTCGACGGCCTCGACGTCGTGGTTGACGAATGCGACAGTTTGGAAATGAAAATCATACTTCGCCAAGCATGCCGTGAGCGCGGCATCCCGGTGGTCATGGACACAAGCGATTCACTCATGCTCGACGTAGAGCGCTTCGATCTTGAACCAACAAGACCTCTATTTCATGGTTTGATGGATGAGCACATGCAGATCGACTGGAGCAATCCGAACCAACGCATGCAACTGCTCATGCAAATCATAGAACCTCAAAAGGCCAGTAAACGCGCTCAGGAATCGCTCGGTGAAATTGGTAAAACGATCACAACCTGGCCTCAGTTGGCTACTGACGTGAACATGGGCGGAGCATTCGCCGCCAAAATTGTTCGTCAGATATTATTGGGAGATTCCGTTCCATCGGGGAGATTTCGACTGGATATCATCGAACACTTCAAGTCGAATGCACACCACCAAATCATACAGCAGGTGAAGCATGCCTGAAATCATGGGCACATACCGCATTGAGGCCTTTCAAGCTGTCGAAAACGAGGAATACAGTAAGCTGTTTCATGACGGACACACAGGAGTGCTGACAGAATTAGGTTTAAAAAACCTCAATTCAGCCCAACCATCGTGGATGAGCGACCCCAATGTTTTTGTGCTTATTGCTATCGACGAAGACCAGGAAGTTGTGGCAGGGCTGCGTATTCATCGCTTCAACTCACCTGACGGAACTCTACCGATTATTGATTCCATTAAAGACCAAGACAGCCGTATTCTTTCTGTGATTCAGAATTGTTTGCCCGGTGGCACAGCAGAGGCCTGCGGACTATGGAGCGCCAAAAAAGTGTTTGGAAAGGGCTTGACGCCGTTGCTTTGCATCGCGGCCATTCCGGTGATGGCAGACATCGGTCTTACCAATTTCTTCTGTTTTGCAGCTCCTTATACAGAGAAAATGATCAAAACGAATGGATTGGTTGAAGTAAGTGAGGTAGGTGACAACGGACGCTTGCCCTATCCTACTCCGGAGTTCATCTCCATTGTTTTGAAAAACCCCGATATTTTGTCGATGGAATATGCCGACGAATTCAATCGGGAGAGAGTATTTCAACTCATGAAAGAGCCAATCGCCACCTACTTCGAAGATTCTCCACGTGGATTTATCGAGGTGCATTACGACCTGCGATTAAAAAAGGGCCACGAAATTCCGGTTTTTTGAAACTAATTCAGTAAGTGTCGTATAAAGGTCATTCAACATCAATGAAATGACTTCGACTTCGATACGTCTATCACTACTTTTCCTTCTGAGCTTATGCGCTTATACGCTGCAAGCGCAAGAATCAAGTGGTTCATTACTTCTTCAGAACTGTCTGATCTACACCGGCGACCCAAACAAGTCGGTAATAGAAATTGCTCAAAGCACAGATTACAGTCCATCTCAAACCGGAGCTCCCAACCTCGGACTGAGCGACCAATGGCAATATGTTCAATTTTCATTTCAGCCCAATGACATCGAAAAAACACCATTATGCTATGTAGGAAATAGTTCGATTGAGACAATCGAGATTTACAAGATTGACGAAGAACCTAAGCTATTGGGTGTTATGGGAAGCACGCATTTGCCTGCAACCGAATTTGAGACACCTTCGGGATTTTGCATGCGTCTGCCGGCCGAAAGCGGTCAATACCTCCTTCGAATGAAATCCGGAAAACAACTTATCGCCCCGATTTATGTAGGTGACAGCAATCAGATTATTCGCATGGCAGGAAAGTCGGATGCCATCATGTATCTCTACTTCGGAATCATTGCGGTATTGTTCTTCTACAATCTTTTCCTCGCGATAGCCGCGCGCGAAAGAGGATATGCCGATTACTCTTTTTATATACTCTCTATTGCCCTCACGCAAGCTGTATTGTTCGGATATGGAAATACCTTCTTATGGGGCGACAATGAGTGGTTTGGCAGAAATGGTGTTCACATCATGGGAGCTGTGAGCGGAATCACCACGATTTTCTTCACACGAAATTTCTTACGCTTAAAAGAGTATACGCCCATCATCGACAAAATACTCATCGGCTATGCGGCCTTGTATTGCATTGCACTCATCCTATGCTTCAGCGGATACAGCATAGAAAGCTATAACCTGATAAACTTTTGTGCAGCATCATCCATTCTCTTGATTATAGCATCCATTCGAGCAAAGAAGAAAGGAAACCGCTCTGCCGGTTTCTTCTTGCTGGCCTGGTCTGTATTCATTGTGGCCTGTACCATTTTCGCTATGAAAGATTTTGGGGTGTTGCCGTATAATTTCTGGACGGTCTATTCGCTTCCATTTGGTTCTGCCGTAGAGGGCATCCTACTTTCGTTTGCTCTGGCCGATAAAATCAATGTGCTTCGCAAGCAGAAGGAAGAAGCCGACGCCATGCGAATAAAGTCCATTGAATCGCAAAATGAAGTTCTCGAGACGAAGGTTCAACAACGAACAGCACAGCTCGAAGAAGCGAAGGACTATATTCAATCGCAGTACGACCATTTACGAATGGCGCAGAAACAGCTCGTTGAATCTGAAAAAATGGCAGGACTTGGTCAAATGACGGCGGGCATTGCACACGAACTCAACAACCCAATCAATTTTGTGAACTCCAATGTAGGACCTCTGCAGCGCGACGTAGCGGATCTTATAGCGATGCTTGATGCTTATCAAAGTCTGGGACCGGAAGCTACTCCGCAAGAATTGGAATCAATGCGATTGAAATGCGAAGAGCTCGACATCCCGTATATCCGCAAAGAGATAGACCAACTGATAAAAGGTATTGCCGAGGGCTCGAAGCGAACAGCAGAGATTGTAAAAGGATTGCGCATATTCGCTCGCACCGACAAGGACGCGCTTATTTCGGCCAACATCAATGAATGCATCGCATCAACACTCGTGGTTATGAAAGGCGTTACCAAAGGACAAGTAACGATTCATAAAAATCTATCGGCGGGAATTCCGGAGCTTGAATGTTACCCCGGAAAACTCAATCAGGTTATTGCGAATCTTGTTTCAAATGCAATTCACGCGACGCGTGTTCCCGGGCGTTCTAACGAACAGCGCAATGTATGGATCAGCTCCGAGCACGACGAGCAGTTCATTCGCATACGTGTAAAGGACGATGGTTGTGGAATCGATGCAAGCGCACAAGAAAAGATTTTCGTACCATTCTTCACCACAAAGGCAGTTGGAGAAGGAACCGGTCTTGGATTGGCCATTGCACGCGGAATTATTGAAGAGCACAACGGTACTATTGAGGTTCAATCGGAGCCCGGCAAAGGGTCAGAGTTTATCCTACATTTGCCTCGTAACCGCAATCAAGAAACCCTCTCTGCGGCTTAAAGGGGAAGCAATATGAGCAAAGACTACAGCATTCTATATCTCGATGACGAGGAACAAAATCTCGTTTCTTTCCAGGCCCTATTTCGCAGGCAATACAAGGTTTTTACAACTACGAGCGCTCATGAAGCAGTTGACATTCTGAATAACAATGAAATTCACATCATCTTCTCGGATCAAAAAATGCCCGAGGTAAGTGGTGTTGAATTTTTCGAAACCATACTACCCGACTTCCCTCGCCCGGTGCGCATTCTACTTACTGGGTACGCCGAACTGGAAGCAGTAATCGATGCCATTAACAAAGGTCAAGTATATCGTTATGTTTCCAAGCCGTGGGACGAGAATGAGCTGTCCATTTGTATCGAAAACGCTCTTGAAAAGTATCGCCGCGAACAAGAACTTCTGAGCAAAAGCAACGACCTCGAACAGTCGAACGCTGCACTCGAGCAATTCGTTTTCAGCACCAGCCAAGAGCTTCGCAATCCTGCTGAAAACATACTTCAAGCTGTTGCGATGCTTGAAAAAACCATGAAAGACCCTGATGCGGCAGAAGCCCTGCGAACCATCCAGCAGCAAGCAAAACGACTGCAAGATTTCAGCGAACAAATTAGTCGTTACTACAGCAACAGCAAAGCGGCCAATGAAAACACAGAGGTCGATTTGGAACAACTCATCCGACAGTCCATTGATTCGGTGCCCGGAAATCTCACTCAAGCAAATTGGACAATAATGCCTGAGTTAAATCTCAACGGTTCTTTTGTTTCTGACAAATCGCGATTACTCATCGTTTTGCAGAATCTCATTAACAATGCTGTCCGTTTTTCGGATGCCAATAAATCAATTAATAACATTCAGATTAGCATAATTCAAAACGCTGAAAAAGCAATCTTCAGAATTTCGGACCAAGGAATTGGGATAGACCCCGGAAGATTGAACCAGCTTTTTAACATGCAGGTAAATTCAGAAAAAGCATCAGCTGGCGGCATTAATATGTATCTCACGAAATCTATCGTTGATAAAATGCAGGGAAAAATCAACGTTTCCTCTACTCCGTTCGAAGGCACGCTCGTTACATTTGAACTACCCAACTGCAAGTAATGAATTTGAGCGACATCCATTTTCACCTAGTTGATGACAACGACATCGACACTTCTGTGAACATGAAGTTGTTGCATTTGGCCAATATTTCCGAGCACATTAGCACGTATTCAAGTGCCATCAAGTTTCTGGCAACATTGAAAGAAAGCCCGAGCTTATTCACCCAAGGACGTCATATTGTTCTGCTCGACATTATGATGCCCGGAATGGATGGTTTTGAATGCCTTGCCGAGTTGGAAAAAATCGACACTACGCTTACACAAAACATGCATGTATTCATGCTTTCCAGCAGCATCGATCGAAACAACATAAGCAAAGCAGAGAAGTTCGAAATCGTCAAGCGCGTCATTGAAAAGCCCCTCGATGTTTATACACTCAAGATGGCATTGGAAGACATTTTCATGGACTGATTTCTTAGCGAAAGGTTATCAACCTCGCATTCGTCAATAACATCTCACTTCCGATTAAGCTGCAGCAAACGATATAGCTAAGTTTGGGCGTTATCACTTCCCCGAATTCACTCATGACGAGTTTTATTAAAAGTACATCCTTCAGAAAAGCGGTCTTGGGCATTGCCATTACCTACACAGTGCTTTTGCTAGGTTCGTGGTTCTGGTTGCAGTGGTATACCGATCACGGAGAATATGTCAGCGTTCCTGATTTGAAAGGTCTCTCTACCGAGGAAGCCATTCGGGCGCTGCAAGAACGAAATCTGGATTTTTTGGTCATCGACAGTATCTACGATCGGAAAGCAGCACCCGGCTCTATTTTCGACCAGAGCCCTGCATTTGAGAGCCAGGTGAAAGAAGGCCGTCAAGTTTTCCTGACCATTTTTCGCCAAAGTCCACCCATGGAAAAACTTGGAATCAAGCAAGGCGATTATTGCACCGTAGCGATGATTAAACTGCGCAATAAATCGATTGATTTCGATACGTTGTATGAGGATAACAATACACTTGCGAATAGCATCATTCGCGTAACCCAACGCGGCAAATCACTCAAAGCAACCGACGAGGTGGCGCGTGGCTCAAAGGTTTTACTGGTTATTGGTCGGGCAGCTTCCAATAAAATTATCGTTCCCGATTTCACCGGCATGACATGCCTGCAAGCGAAAACCATTCTGGACACTTTGCACCTCGAATGCAATTGTCGTTTTGAACCGGGGATTTCGAATCCGACATCTCAAGATTCATCAGCGTTCTTCGTTTGCCGGCAAGACCCATCGCATGATCCCGATCGTGGCACATCAGCCGGTCGTATCGTAGATTTGTGGTTGTACAATACACCGTGTC
>JBILCQ010000224.1:0-4041 GCA_044353065.1 Flavobacteriales bacterium
AGTGCTTTCTGCATTGCGGTTGCGGCGCTTGCTGATCGTCGTCATGATGTTTTGCCGCACAAAAAAGCGAATGAGCTTGTCGTCCTCCATGACTGGTCGTATAAACGTGCTGCGAACTGTTTGCATCGACTGAGCTCCATAGCACGTCCAACGCAACACATGATCGTCGCGCTCTTCAATGACATGAATAAGAGTGTCGTGGTAAGCAATCGCCTGCACTTGCTCGAGA
This sequence comes from Flavobacteriales bacterium, assembly GCA_044353065.1. Lineage (GTDB taxonomy): Bacteria > Bacteroidota > Bacteroidia > Flavobacteriales_D > Sanyastnellaceae > JAIBBG01. Next base: position 230 of record JBILCQ010000224.1, read on the forward strand.
TCTCGATCATTGCGCATCTCTTCCGTGCAAACGAGTTTTTGTGTCAGCCCGCGTGCAGGGCAAAAAATCGAGAAAACACACATTAAAACTCCGCCAAGTAAACCGAGTTCGGCAGACTTGTGAGGATGCGTTTTAGGAACCCGTGACAATGCGGAAAATATCCATTCCATTTCCGTAGAGCATTAATCCAAGCAGTAGGATCATACCAATGATTTGCGATCGCTCCAGTACTTTCTGACTTACGGCCTTGCCGGTAATCATTTCCCAAAGCAGGAACATCACGTGACCTCCATCGAGCGCAGGAATCGGCAGTATATTCATGAAAGCAAGTACAAGCGATATGAAAGCGGTGCGCTCCCAGAATGCCCACCAATCCCACTCATCGGGGAATAGCTTGGCGAATGTCACAAAACCGCCCACTTGCTTGGCTCCCGCTTTGGAAAACAAGAATCGCAATTGGCTTGTGTAATCGGTTACGGTTTCCCATGCCTCGTGAAAACCTCCCGGTATTGCTTGAGCGAAACTGTACTGCAATGTATCTACGCCAATGTAATTTTCAAGCGATTTAGGAGCAACCCCAATTCGTCCGTCTGCAGTCACATCCACAGGTATTGAGATCGTGTTGCCGTTGCGAACCACGTGCATGCGAACAACTTTGTTTTTGTTGTTTCGCAGCGCTTTGGCGATTTCCTGGAAATAGGGACTGTAGAGACCGTTCACACCAACGATACTATCGCCTTTCAAGAGACCTGCGTGATAAGCTGGGTTTTCAGGGATTACGGAATCGACAACAAAGGGAATGCGTAAACTGAAAGCGCCGCTCTTGATTCCGCTGTCTACCAAGAGTTGTCCGAAGTCTTCCGGCAAGGTGATAGTCATTTGTTCGCCGAGTCGATCGATGGTAACCTGTTTTGGGTCATCGAGAATCATGCGCTTATTGATGTCCTGAAAATTGTCGGGCTTCACGCCGTCGAGCGCCAAAATTTTGTCTCCGTCACGGAACCCGTAATGATACATCAAAGGGTTGCAGTGTACTCCGTAAGTTGCGTTTTCAGAGGGTATTACTTCCTTGCCGTAAGAAAACAAAATCGCGCTGTAAATCACAACACCCACAATGACATTCACCACAACTCCACCAATCATAATGATGAGGCGCTGCCACGCTGGTTTCGCCCGAAACTCCCAGGGCTGAGCCGGCTGAGCCATCTGCTCTTTGTCCATGCTCTCGTCGACCATACCCGAAATCTTTACGTATCCTCCAAGCGGTAACCAACCGATGCCATATTCGGTTTCGCCAATTTTCTTCTTTAAAACAGAAAAATAGGGATCGAAAAAAAGGTAGAATTTCTCTACACGGGTCTTGAATAATTTAGCCGGAAGGAAATGCCCCCCTTCATGCAGTATTATCAGAATTGATAAACTCAGGAGGAGTTGCAGTGCGAAAATCATGGGATGTAAATAAGAGTGCTAAGTTACGTATAGGGCCGGCGAGCCATGCGCTATGACAACGACAAGTTATTAATAGACATGTAACGCATAACGTATTTCCCGATAATGTCGAATTCAAGATTCACCTGTTGTCCGCGTTGCAGATTTTTGAAATTGGTGTGCTCGTATGTGTATGGAATGATGCAAACCGAAAAATGATCTTTTTCTGAATCTACAACCGTTAGACTTACTCCATTTACACAAATACTGCCCTTAGCCACCGTTACCCACTCCTGGTTGGCGGTATAGCGAAAAGTGTACTTCCATGAGCCGGAGTTTTCTTCGACTGCTTCGCATGTTGCGGTCGTGTCGACGTGACCTTGTACCATGTGACCGTCAATACGATCAGAAAGTCGAATGCAGCGCTCCAAATTCACCTCTGTACCCACTTGCCATGAACCAAGGTTGGTTCGTTGCAATGTTTCGGCAATGGCTGTCACTCGGTATTCATCGCCTGCTACTGCTACAACCGTAAGGCAAACGCCGTTGTGCGCCACGCTTTGGTCGATAGCCAGTTCAGATGAAAACGGCGCGCGCAGCGTAAAGTGAACGTTTGATTGGTCGTGCTCAATGCGAACCACGGTGCCAGTTGCTTCTACTATTCCAGAAAACATACTTAGTTGTTTGGTGTCGAGGTGTCGCTTGCGATGATTCGCGTATAGCCGCTATAGTTTATTGACTCAATGCCTGTGAGACGAATGAAGTCAACTTGAATTGCATAGTAGTAGACGCCATCAGTGCAGAGCTTTCCCGACTCTTTGTGTGTGCCGTTCCACTGAATGGAAGGATCTTCTGTTTGGAAAACCTCCTCACCCCAGCGATTAAAAATGCGGAGCGATATTTTGTCGACATAGCGATAAGGGAACGGCTCAAAGAGGTCGTTCAAATTGTCGCCGTTAGGCGAAAAGATATTGGGCAATCGATATTCCGGGCAGTTATCGATACAAACAATGTTTGATAGCTGGCTCTCATTGCTATAGTAATTTCCATCGGGCCAAAGGTTCAACGAGTCGAATGCGGCAATAGCGTAACAACCGGCAATGCTGGGTGGACTATTCTCCAGATTCCCATCGAAAAGGAATGAAGTGTTTTCAGCTCCATAGCCGGTATACAGCAGCTGCAAAGGTTCGGATGAAGTTGGCGCGTAATAGACCGCATATCCTGCAATATCATCAGCACATCCGGATGGATTTGACCAACTCAGCGTATTGATTCCCGAAATGCAGTCGTCATTGATAGTTAGCACGGGCGGACAAGGCGGAGTTTGGTCGTAGGGCTGTGCGCAGATTTCTTGGCTCCAGTTGTATAGCGGATCGGGGACATCACCGGCGTAATAAGATCCAATAGCAAGAACCTTGTAGCAGTATTGCTCGTTGTTCATGAGACCGGTGTCTGTATAGACAACCGTATAGGCGGTGTCGACCTCCAGGAATTCACTTTCGCCAGGCCCTTTCCTGAAAATGCGATAGGCGTAGTTGGTCCATGGTACCGAAGCTCCCATGTTCAGGGTCATTTGATTGTCGCCGGGGATAAGTTGCAAAAGCATGGACGACGCAATGGCCGAATGTGCATCAATCTCTACGGTTGTCGAAATGATTTCCACCTTGTAGCGATGCGCCAGCGTTACTGTGTTGAGGTTGGTATGAATGAATGTTGTATCACCTGCATCAAGAGTCAAAAACGGATCACCGGTGTAAATCAAACTGTCGACATTGTTGCCTTCATTGGAATAATAAAGTCTGTATTGATAGGGCCCCGGAAAAAGGTTCGTGTCCAAGTCGGATGGTTTCGACCAATGCACCGTGTCAACACCCATGACTAAATCGGTTACACCAATACTCACCTTTGTTAGCACCGGTACTTCTTTATTGACGGTATCGCAAAACTCTTCGCTGGCATAACTGATAGATCCGTCGGGCCACTCGGTTACAACCATGTAGCAATAAATACCGCCGTAAAACACGGAGGTATCTACAAATGCATTGTTGCCTGCACCTTGCGATTCACCAATAAAACTATAACCGGTATATGCCGGCACACCGAGCTCGCAGCTTTCCGGTTCAAAGCCAAAGAGTCCGTTTCTTCGGTAGATGAGATAACGAACTTCATCGAGCTCGCTTGTCGGAAACGCGCTGTAGCAGGGGGTTAAATCCCACGACAAATTCATTTGACCACCAACGGCTTCTGCCTGTGGGTTTTCTACTGCAGGCGCAACAACTTGGATACTCACCGTTTCCACATCGGTGAGTGGTATGTTGCCTTGGTCGGTTGCCAGAAAGGAAACATAATACGGCTCGGCACGAACCTCTTCGCATTGCGGACTC
>JBILCQ010000225.1:0-4032 GCA_044353065.1 Flavobacteriales bacterium
TATCTCATTCGACAAGGGCACTACTTCCTCAATGGCTTCCCGTTGTTTCTTTGGTTGTACTATTATCTATCGGTGCAAAACAAACACGCCATGGCTCACAAGCGCGCCGAAATTAAAGCTGCTGAAATTGCTCAATTTCGCCCTTCCACCTCGACAGGTCAGCTTTTCCCAGGGCATACTTGATTTGCCCCAACGACCAATGTACCTCGATGTTTCGGCGAAAAACTAATCGACGATTGCGCATGCCTGAGTGCAGTCCCGGAAACGTAGTGAAATGAAAATCATACTCCTCATTTATCAATCGCTTCGCCTTAGAGTTAACGGAAAAATTAGTTTGAATCGGCGAACAAAACATCGTCGATTGCTTCGAAAGATTCTCAAAAATCCACGTCTTGCTTTGAGCCACTTCACGATTTATTTCTTCATCGGTACTGGTGCTTCTCAATAAATGAGACATAGTGTGCGATTCAACGAAGTGTCCTTTATCCAACAATGCACGTAGTTCCGATTCATTCATCGCAATGAAATCTTCCGGCTCATGATCAACAGCGGGATCAATGGTTTTCCGGATATTCTCTCGGTAATAGGAATGCTTATCATTGGACACAATAAAGTCTGGCACAACAAAGAAAATAGCGCGCGCTTGACGTTCTTCGAGAAGCTGCGCGGCCATCCTATTATTTTTCAAACCATCGTCAAACGTGAAGAGCACATGCGGCCCTTGATTCAATTTCCCCTCGAAATAATCATTTAGCTGATTGGGATTAAGCGGTTGAAAATGCGTAAACAGAAAGTCGAGCAATTTTTCGAATTGCGCTCTTCTATCATGAGGCGTGGAGTGCATGCATAACACAAGCAACTCATCGCTCGCATAGTTCCAGGGACGAGTGGCGTATTCAACCGATCCCAATACTGACTTGATTATGCTGAGGATTTTTTGTTTCATTACCAGGTATCGATATCGCTGCGAAACATCCACCAATTACTCCAATCCGTTACGCCTTCTGCAAGCGCACCCTTCGCAATAAAATAAATTTTCTTTTCGATAGCACGTAGGCCCAAGTCGCTCAAAACACGAGTTAACATGCGAGATTCGCTGTTAACCGCAAACGAAATCAGGGTAAAATTCGCACTTCTCTTTACCTCTCGCATAAGACTCAGAATAGCCATTCGCATAAAATCTTCATCGGCGTGCGTTGTCAGGAATTTGCCTATGACCAGCTCACGAATGATTCGCTTGCGTCGCTGAGCTTTCATCTCAAAGAACGCCTTCTTTCCTTCTTGCTCAAACGTAAATCGATAAAAATCGCCTGTTTCATAGCCGAAACGATAGAGATCAAAATCGTCACGCTGTGCCACATAAACAAGAGAAGTATCTGCCCTCACATTATTTGTTTGCCTATCACCGAACGCTTTTCGCAGTTGTTTCTCCGGTGAAGAAAAGAATGAAAGGATCGGATTCATCGGTTTTATATACCACTGCAAATTGAACGGATTCTTCCATCCGTTTCGCATGAACGAATTGTAGGAAGCTTCGACAGGAAAACCAATGAGCAATTCAGCATCAAAACCGCTTTCCGGCTCGTGAATGTAATTGAGCATTTTCCCGAATAGACCTTTGCCTCTGAAGTCGGGATGTACCAACGAGTTTCCGCTTTGATAGGATCGAACCTCCCTTCCGTTTATCACAACCGGCCAATAAAAAAAAGACTGAAAGCCCGCCACACGCTCACCCTCGAGGGCAACAATTCGTATGCACTCCTTCCGCTGAAATTCCTGCTCGTAGAACAATCCAAATAGCGTATCAAACTGCGTTGTACCCGTAGCGTATTCCATATCGAACAGAGCCACAACCTGAGGCCGCATCCAATCTTCATACTTTTGAATCGTCATAGTCTGCCCTTAATTTGCAGCGAAGATGAAAAGAATTCTTGTTCTTTATAAAGAATTAGCCGGTTACTTTATCTCATGTCTGGATGAGTTGTGCCTGAAGCACCAAACACAAGCGGATGTGATTGCATACCCTGTGCATACCGATGCGCCGTTTGAATTCAAACATTCATCAAACATTCAAATCTTTTCTCGCAACAACATCTCTGATCAGGAATTGCAGCGAATGATTGCAAGCAACAGTTATGACCTGATCTTCACCGGTGGCTGGTTCGACAAAGGATACTTAAGCGCACTAAAAAATCGAACATGCCCGGCTCTTCTCGGATTCGACAACGCCTGGAATGGATCGCTCAAGCAACAATTGTCGACTCTTTACGGTCGCATGTTCATTCGACCATTGTTTGAATTCGCATTTGTGCCCGGCTCTCGGCAAGCAACGTTTGCGTCGAAGCTTGGTTTTCCGAATGAAAAAATTATACGGGGTGCATACTCGTGCGACGTTTCCAAATTTTCCGGAGTTGTGCATCAGCAGCAATCTAAAAATCGACTGATTTATGCCGGTCGTTATTCATCGGAAAAATTCGTAACGCCTCTTTTCAATCTCTTTCATGCATTGGCTGAAAAGGACTTTCCGAATTGGGAGCTGCATTGCATCGGCACAGGTCCGCTGTGGGGCGAACGATTGGAATCATCTCACATCGTGCATCACGGTTTCATGCAGCCCAATGACCTTCTTGCTTTCATGCAAACAGGAAACGCCTTTGTGCTTCCCAGCACGTTTGAACCGTGGGGTGTGGTGGCACACGAATTTGCTGCAGCCGGATATCCGTTGATTCTTTCTGATGCCGTAGGTGCTGCAGAAGCGTTTCTGGAGCCCAATAAAAACGGATTCGTGTTTCATTCCGGAAATCTCAATTCACTAGAGGAAACGCTCCGAAAAATGATGTCGCTGAGTCTCGATGAAATGCAGGTAATGGGCAAGCACAGCCAATTACTCGCAGCCAACATAACACCCACAACCTGGGCCCAAAGCATCGCAAGCATGATGCGATAAACAGCTTATTGCCATCCGGATGCTTGTCCAGTTCATTTCCACTCTTACCTTTCCAACCGCAACCCCAACATCATGTGCGGTATAACCGGAATAGCACGATTCAAAAATCGAGAAGAATGCGTCGAGAAAGTGCGCGTGATGAATCGGTATATCGCACACCGTGGTCCCGATGCTGATGGTATTTGGACGCACGATTTTTGTGTTCTCGGACATCGACGCCTTTCGATTATTGACACTTCCGCCGCAGGAAACCAACCCTTCCTTTCCGAAGATAAAAACCTGGTGATTGTATTCAATGGGGAAATCTATAACTACCTCGAGTTGCGGAAAGAACTAGCGAATGATCACACCTTTAAAACGCAAACAGACACTGAAGTAATTCTGGCTGCTTATAAAAAGTGGGGAATTGATTGTGTAGAACACTTCTTCGGCATGTTTGCCTTTGCGTTGTGGGATGAAAAGCAGGCGCAACTCCTTATTGCACGCGACCGACTAGGAGTAAAGCCACTCTATTACTCAGAGACCGAACATGGTTTCCTATTCGCATCCGAGTTGCGCTCCATACTCTCGACAGGGTGGGTAGATCGTCGCATTAGCGCAAATGCCGCCGCCGATTATCTGAGATATCAAACTGTTCATGCACCCAACACAATTATCGATGGTGTGCACATGCTCATGCCCGGCCATCGCATGGTGATTGATGCGAAAGGCATCCGCACGGAACGTTGGTGGGATGTGACCGATAGCCGTCTTCGTTTAGACGGCTCAGAGTCGAAAGAAAGTGTCTGCAAACACATCAACGAACTTCTTCAGTCGAGTGTTGAATTGCGCATGCGCGCTGATGTTCCGTTTGGGGCATTCCTCTCGGGCGGCATTGACTCCAGCATTGTCGTAGGACTGATGAGCAGAATTTCGTCGCATCCGGTCAACACATTTTCGATTACGTTCAACGAACAGTCGTATGACGAAAGCCCCTACTCGGAGCTTATCGCCAAACGATTCAATACAAAACATACAGCGATACAACTTAGCGCAAGTCATTTCCTGAACATGGTTCCGGAAGCATTGCAAGCTATGGATCATCC
>JBILCQ010000030.1:0-13639 GCA_044353065.1 Flavobacteriales bacterium
AGGCAGTGAAGAAGTCGGCTGATGTAATCGTTTGGCCCAACCCATCAGAGTCGCATGCAAATCTGACGATTGATGCATACGAAGACGATGTGGTAACGCTTACCATTTTCGACCTTACAGGTAAAATGCTTTACAACGTTCAGTCACCTATCTTGGCAGGAAGTACTACCATTCCATTGGAAATTGACGCGTTGCCTTCAGGATTCTACGTGGTTCATGTCATGGGCGAGAACTTGCGCGAAGAAGTGAAGTTCCGTAAGTTGTAATACGAATACAATTATTTCTTTCGCGGGTCGCGGTAAGGTTTGGAATCGTCGTCGGCAAACTGGCTGATGTCTATTTCATCCATGAACACCCATTTATCTTTTTTCAGCATAAACATGCAGTAGGTACCATCGGGACCGTAATCAGCGTAGATGCCTTGCATCATGGGCGATTTAGGCGATAGATGATCCATCACGATGCAGTTCTTTTTCGGATAATGGCGCATGGAGGCGCTCACTTCATTGCTGTATTCGAAAATCACCCGTTTTCGCGTGTCGCCTTGGTATTCAAACAGGTTTGCGCCTAGGCGAATTTTATCACCCGAAATAGTAAGAGCATCAATCACTTTACGAGTGGTGAGATTGTCTCTGCCGTCCCATCCGAGCAAGGTATAGGTTGTGCTCTTTCCCTTCTTGGTCATGGGAATGATTTCGAAATACAGAGCGCCCAACCATTTTTCTGCAGTCAGAAAGCGTGATTCAAGTTTCTCCGGCTCGTGCATGGAATCTTGCAATTCAACCCATGTGAAGTTCTTTTTTTCATCATCCCAAATAAGCAAGAAGCAGAAGTATTTGTATGTGCCGTCGCGATAGGGGAGATTCCAGTTGAGCAAGCGAATGTGGTGGTCTTTAGAAACGAGCGTGCAGAATTTCAGCCGCTTGAACGGATAATCGAATACCTCGGGCTGATTGAACGATTCAATCCAGGTTTGGCGCATGGCCTCGCAAATGGAGTCGCTTCGGGCGTCGTCTTCGGACGCTGCTAATTGAGTGTGCAAGTAGGAAAGCTTTTGCTCCGTTTCATCCAACGAAGAACTCAAGGCAGTGAGGCTTACGAAAGTCAATATGAGTGCTGCGAATTTTTTCATAAGTGATATCTTCCCATACGATTTTTTGGCAAAATTATTTTCGCTAAATCGAAACTACCACACCATACTCTCTTCATCCATCCACATGCTCTTCAACTTCAGGGCTTGTTCGAGAACATCGCGTACGCAGCCCTCGCCGCCTTTTTTGGGAGAGATGTAATGAGCAATGCTTCTTATTTCAGCCGCTGCATCAGCCGGACAAACCGCTAGCCCGCAATGACTCATCACAGCATAATCGGGAATATCGTCGCCGATGTAACAAACGTCTTCGGGTAAAATGCCATGCTTCGCCAAAAACCCTTTGAATACATCGATTTTCTTGGCTGAGCCGAGGTAGATCTCAGTAACGCCGAGTCCTTCAAATCGCTTGCGCACAGCTTCGCTCTTTCCACCGCTTATAATGGCGATGCGCATTCCTTTTTTCACAGCCAGTTGCACTGCATATCCATCTCGCACATTCGCCGTGCGCATTTGCTCACCATCGGGCATGAGCCAGACGATGTTGTTGGTGAACACGCCGTCCACATCGAAGCAGAACGTGTTGATTGATTTGAGTTTGGCTTTGTAATTCATGTTGGTTGAAAGTTGAAAGTTGAAGGTTGAAGGTTGTGCTTCGCACCTCGCACTTCGTACTTAGTACTTAGTACTTTTTATGGTGGGTGTTGATGATTTCTTCAGATATTAATTCATACAGCTTTTTCCAATCGGGATGAGAGTGAAGCATTGCAATATGACGATGAATGGTTTCAATATCGTTGCGCTTTGCGGGTCCTGTTTGAACAGTGCTAGGCTCATGCTTATCGAGTAACGCCATGTGTGCCTTCACCATGGGTTGCAACAAGTCAGAGGGAAGTCCTGCTTCATGCAAAAGTCCATGTGCTATGTGTTGCATGTGGTTGGTGAAGTTGTTGGAAAAAACAGCGGCTACATGTGCCATTACGCGTTGCTGTGCATTCGCTTCCGTCCAGGTTCCCCACGCTTTTCGTAAGCTCAGGTCTATCAGATTGCGCGTGTGATCATCGCTGCATTCGAAAACCACGGGTATGGTCGAATAATCGATTGCAGTTCCTTTGGTTAGCGTTTGACAGGGCCAGCAGACGGCGCGATGTTGCTGCGGTATCGCTTCGATGGAGGTGCCACCCGAAAAGTGAACGACTGCAGAATGATGCGAAATGTGTGATGCTACTTCTGATATAGCGGAATCAGGAACAGCGAGAAGATAGAGGTCGATATCTGCAGGCATTTCAGACCACGAACGAACAAGTGTCCACCCCAACGATTGATCATTGCTGCGCGATAGATGCACATCTATTTGCAAACCCGCGCTGCGAAAGGCCGTGCTTAGGTGCCAGGCCAAATTTCCGTTTCCGATGAGAGCGATGCGCATAACACGGCGAAGATAACAGGAAGCCGTATACCTTTGCTGCATGCAGTCTTCGATAATCCTTGATACACCCACGCGCTGGAACGACTACGAATTGCTCGATTGTGGCGATTTCGAAAAACTCGAGCGCTTTGGCGAGTTCATTACCATTCGTCCCGAGCCACAAGCCGTTTGGCCCAAGCTGCTTACTGAAGGTGAATGGAAAAGTAAAGCCCATGTGCGCTTTGTGCAGAAAACCAGCAACAGCGGTGAATGGCAGAAGCTAAAGAAAATGCCCGACCAATGGCGCATGAAGTACACGCTCATCAACAACGAGGATATTGTATTTCGCCTGGGCCTTACAGCATTCAAACACGTGGGCATTTTCCCGGAGCAAGCTTCGAACTGGGATTACATCGTAGAGAGTGTCGGCAAAATGAAAACTGCCAAGCCACGTGTGCTCAATTTGTTCGCGTACACAGGCGGAGCATCGCTTGCAGCAGCGGCAGCAGGAGCTGAGGTAACGCACGTCGACAGTATCAAGCAAGTCGTAAGTTGGAGCAACGAGAACATGCAGCTCAGCGGGCTGGAAGATATTCGGTGGATGGTGGAAGACGCACTCAAATTTGTACAACGCGAAGTGCGCAGGGGAAATACTTACCACGGTATCATTCTCGATCCACCGGCCTTCGGTCATGGTCCCAAAGGCGAGAAATGGAAGCTTGAAGAAAACATCGCCGAAATGATGCGTGGTGTATTACAAATACTTGATCCAAAAGAACACTTTCTCATTCTCAACGCCTATAGCTTGGGACTTTCTGCACTCGTTATCGAAAACTTGCTAAAGGAACACGCCGGCAATGCACTTAGCATCGGCGAACTTTATCTGCAAGCTAAGACGGGAGTGAAGTTACCGCTGGGTGTTTTTGGAAGATTGCTTATTAAGAAGTACTAATTACAAAGTATAAAGTACCTGATACGCAAGTGCATGTATTGTTGACCTTAATACGTCCTTCGTACTTAGTAATTTGTACTTTTTGAAATGACTCAAATGAGATTTACACTGTATATACAACTGATTGCATTGGCTACACTGGCCTGCAACACACCTTCCGATAATCCACGCTCCGAGCGTTCCCAAATGATGATTGCCAATATGAAACTTGCTCGCGATCCACACACGTGGTCGAAGCCCAATGAAGCGCGTGTTAAACACTTGGAGTGGAATGCCGAAGTCAATTTTGAAGCGCATACCATTGCAGCAGTTGCTTTGTACACGATTGAGAACTTGACCGGCACGGATACAATCATTTTCGATACAAAGGGATTAACCATTACGGAGGTGCTGGTGGATGATGCTCCGGCGGTATTTGAAGTTGGTTCGGAAAAGGAGTATATCGGAAGTGCGCTGCGTGTGCCAATTCAGAAGAATTCAAAGGATGTAATGATTACCTATACTACCTCACCCGATGCAGAGGCACTGCTGTGGGTCGATGGTGAAAAACCATTCCTCTTTTCACAGTCGCAAGCTATTCTCGCTCGCACATGGGTGCCATGTCAGGATAGTCCGGGCGTGCGCATCACGTACAACGCACGTGTGAAAGTTCCGCAAGGATTGATGGCCTTAATGAGTGCAGAAAATCCTCAGTCTGTTTCAGCAGATGGCACATATAGTTTCAAAATGGATCAGCCCATTCCAAGTTATTTGATGGCATTGGCTGTGGGTGATGTGCAATTCAGAGCGGTGGGTGATCGAACAGGTGTGTACGCAATTCCTTCGCTCATAGATGCTGCTGCCGAAGAGTTCAGCGATATGCAAGCTATGGTTGATGCTGCCGAGAAACTCTACGGACCTTACGTATGGGGACGATACGACTTGCTCATTCTTCCGCCTGCATTTCCGTTTGGCGGTATGGAAAATCCTAAGCTTACGTTTGCAACTCCTACCATCATAGCAGGCGACAAGTCGCTGGTGTCACTGGTAGCACACGAGCTGGCGCACAGCTGGAGCGGCAACCTGGTCACCAACTCTACGTGGGATGATTTCTGGTTGAATGAAGGATTTACGGTTTACTTCGAACAGCGCATTATGGAAGCAGTTTACGGTCGTGAACGTGCTGAAATGTTGGCACAATTGAGTCGACAGGATTTGGATGCAACACTCAAGGAGATTTCCGCTTCGGCACATCCGGAAGACACACGTCTGAAGCTGGGATTGGAAGGACGCAGTCCCGATGACGGTATGACAGACATTGCCTACAACAAAGGGTATTTCTTTTTACGACTTATCGAAGAGACAGCTGGAAGAGATAGGTTCGATGCGTTCATCAAAAGCTACTTCGATACGCATAAGTTTCAAGTGATGGATACGGAGCGCTTCCTCGAATACTTGCGTGCGAATTTGGTAACTCCCGAAATGGATAAGCAAATCAACATCCAGGCGTGGGTTTATGGCGAGGGATTGCCATCGAATGCTCCTGTGGTGAAAAGCAGTCAACTGCAAGCCGTGGACGAGCTCCTTGCTAAATGGGAAAAGGGCGAAGTGAAAAACAATCAACTTCCATGGGCCAATTGGTCCTATCAGGAACGCTATCGCTTCATCAGCAATTTCTCGGAAACGGTCACATCGAATCAAATGAAGGCGCTCGATGAGTTGTTTGCTATTTCCGCCACGGGTAACAACGAAGTGCTTTTCGCCTGGTTGGAGCAAGCCATCAAAAAGCAATACTCACCGGCCTACGACGAGCTCGAGAAGTTCCTGACTACCGTTGGTCGACGTAAGTTCGTTTCGCCTCTATATGAAGCGATGGTAGCTACTAATCAGCGTGAAATGGCAAAGTCCATATATGGCAAAGCTCGCAGCAACTACCACGCGGTTACTATCGGAACAGTGGATGAAATTTTAAAGGATTAGACATGTTCCTTTGATGCGAGAGAACTGGTTTTTCACTAGTCCACGAATTTATTCGTGTGAACTATAAAGGCGCTAGCTCTTCACCTTTCCTCCTTCGCTGAGGCATCACCTTGTTCACTCGCTGTGTTATTTCCTCGTAGAGCATATTCAAAATTTGCTTCTTCACAAAGTGCCTATGCACCACAAGTCCAACACTCCGATAGGGTTCCGGGCTTCCAATGCGACTTACGCGGCTGAGTTCATGTGCATTCATTCCGGTTGTGGCGAGGTAGGGCAGGAGAGTAGCCGCTTTGTTTGCCTTCACAAAGCGCAAAAGACTGTCGATGGAGCCGGCTTTGAATTCGAAGTTGAATCGTGGAGTTGATGATTTACGCTTGATGTCGCACAACCGCATCACTTGTGTTCGCATGCAATGACCTTCTTCAAGCAATAGAATGTTATTCAGATCCAGCCGCTCTACTGCAATTGTATTGGGTTGCTTCTTGCCCGCATCATAGTGCACAAAAGGTTCATCGTAGAGTTTGGTTTCAAGAAGTTCACTGTCTTCCAACGGCGTTGATACAATACCGATATCCAGTTCACGTGTTTTCAGCTGACGCATAATTTCGCCGGTGGTTTGCTCGCGCACGCGAATGGTCAAGTTGGGAAAGCGCTTGGCGAATTCTTGCAGGAACAAGGGAAGCAGAAAAGGAGCAATGGTTGGTATCACTGCAATTTTCAATTCGCCTTTTACTTCGCCTTTCAACTCACTGCCTAACTCTCGAAGTTGATTGATTTCTTTAATGATTACGCGCATGTGCTCGATAAGGGCCTTGCCTTCTACAGTTACCTCAAGTGGTTTTTTCTTTCGGTCAAAAATGGCCATGCCAAGCTCTTCTTCGAGTTTGGCTATCATCGTACTCAACGTTGATTGTGTGACGAAGCAGCGCGAAGCGGCTGTATCGAAGTGACGCGTTTCGGCCAAAGCAATCGCGTATTCAAGTTGTTGGATGTTCATTGATGAAATCGATATGAGTATCAAAAATATAGTTTTTATCAATGTCATCCAACAATCTAGTTTTGGTCATGTTTTAGAAGATTGAATCCAACCAAATTCCAAACATGAAAAAGACATTTTTACTTCTTGGTATTGCGGCGGGCTTATTAGCCAACGCGCAACCACATTCGGGCAACATCGCTGATTGTCCATTTCATTCGGCAACCAAAACGCCGGCTCAAGTGATTGGCAACGGTAACAGCAACCGCGATTGGTGGCCCAATCAGTTAAATCTTGATGTTCTTCGTCAAAATTCCTCGTTGTCCAATCCGATGGGTAACGAGTTCAGCTACAAGCAAGCTTTCAACAGTCTCGATTATGCCGCACTAAAGAAGGACTTGACAACGCTCATGACACAATCGCAAGATTGGTGGCCGGCTGACTTCGGTCATTACGGTCCTCTCTTCGTGCGTATGGCATGGCACAGTGCAGGAACATATCGCACAGGCGATGGTCGCGGCGGCACGCGTTCTGGTATGGAGCGATTCGCGCCACAAAATAGCTGGCCCGATAATGCCAACTTGGATAAGGCACGTCGCCTATTGTGGCCTATCAAGCAGAAGTATGGTAACAAAATATCATGGGCCGATTTGATGATTCTCGCGGGTAACGTCGCCTTGGAATCCATGGGCTTCACCACCTTTGGCTTTGCAGGCGGTCGCGCCGATGTATGGGAACCTGAGCAACATGTTTATTGGGGTCCTGAAAAGAAATGGTTGGATGACCAACGTTATTCAGAGGGGCGTAAGCTTGAGAACCCCTTGGCTGCCGTTCAAATGGGACTCATCTATGTGAATCCGGAAGGACCGAACGGCAATCCCGATCCTGTTGCATCTGCAAAAGATATCCGCGAAACATTTGGTCGTATGGGAATGAATGATGAAGAGACGGTAGCATTGATAGCCGGTGGACACACCTTCGGAAAAACACACGGTGCCGGTCCTGCGACGAACGTAGGCGCTGCGCCTGAAGCTGCCGACATTGAGGAGCAAGGCTTTGGATGGAAGAGTGGCTACAAGTCGGGTAAAGGAGCCGATGCCATCACAAGTGGTTTGGAGGTGACCTGGACATCCACTCCAGCACAGTGGGGATACGACTATTTCAACTTCTTATTCAAATATGAGTGGGAATTGACCAAGAGTCCTGCGGGTGCCAACCAATGGGTAGCCAAGAATGCAGAAGCTATGGTTCCTGATGCATTTGATCCGAAGAAGAAGCACAAGCCAACCATGCTTACCAGCGATCTTGCCTTGATTCGTGATCCTGCTTATGAGAAAGTTTCTCGTCGCTTTTTAGATGACCCCGATGCATTCGCTGCTGCCTTCGCTCGCGCATGGTTTAAGCTTACACACCGAGACATGGGGCCACGTTCAACCTATCTCGGTCCTGAGGCGCCAAAAGAAGAGTTGATTTGGCAGGACCCGATACCTGCATTGAATCATGCGGTTATTGATGCTACAGACATCACTCAATTAAAGGCATCGATTCTGAATTCAGGGTTGACTATTGGTGAATTGGTTTCTACTGCTTGGGGTTCTGCTTCTACCTATCGCAATTCTGATCGTCGCGGCGGTGCCAATGGTGCTCGTATTCGTTTGGAGCCAATGCGCAACTGGGAATCGAACAATCCACAGCAACTCGACAAGGTGTTGAAGGCGCTCGAGAAGATTCAGCAGGACTTCAATGCAAAATCGGGTAACAAGAAAGTTTCGATGGCGGATTTGATTGTGCTGGCCGGAAGTGCTGCCGTTGAAAAGGCCGCTCAAAACGCCGGCTATAACGTGAAAGTTCCTTTCACTGCAGGACGCATGGATGCCACGCTAGCACAAACCGATATCGCATCAATGGGAGTTCTCGAGCCAATGGCCGATGGTTTTCGCAATTACCTGAAAACACAATACACCGTTTCAACTGAAGAGTTGATGGTCGACAAAGCGCAATTGCTCACGCTCACAGCCCCTGAAATGACGGTGTTGGTCGGCGGTATGCGCATGCTCGATGCAAACTACGATCATTCAAAGCATGGTGTACTCACTACCAAGAAGGATGCTCTTACGAATGACTTCTTTGTGAATCTTCTCGATATGAATACCACCTGGAAGTCAACCGACGATACCAAAGAGGTGTTTGAAGGCCGCGACCGTAAAACCAATCAACTGAAATGGACAGCTACACGCGCCGATTTGATTTTCGGATCTAACTCGGAATTGCGTGCATTGGCTGAGGTATATGCAAGCAGCGATGCCAACGAAAAGTTTGTGAAGGACTTCGTAGCAGCATGGACCAAGGTAATGGAGCTGGATCGCTTTGATGTGCGATAGAGGAGTGGTTTAAGCGAAACAAGCAACCAGTTGTTGAATAGCGGCCTGCTTCGGCAGGTCGCGCAGATGTGGAGGATGGACAAGAGGTGGTCGGAAGGCCACCTCTTGTTGTTGATGGACCTAATTATGATTTCTTTCAGTTAAAAAGCTGTTTATATGTTTTTCGACAGAAAGTTTGGAGGGTTGTGGTAGCTTGTGTACACTTGTGTCAACTAAATGCCGAAACGCTTGTTTAAAGCAATTCGGAACCAAACAATTAAGCCGTGGATAATTCAACAAACGCTCATACTAATCCTGAGGAAGTAAACGACCTCCAGGCGAAAATTGACATCCTCCAGGCGGAAAAGCAAAAGCTTGAGGCAGAACTCAAGTCGCGCGAGGAAATGATGAGCAACCTGCTATCGTTTATTCAAGCGTCGAAGTAGAATTCACTTCGCTTATGTACGGCAGTTACAAGGGGTTAAGTTTATCCCATTAAACGATGCGCTCCAACCGCCCCTTTCGTTTCACGATGTTTTTATAGTCCCATTGAATGGTCCTGGATTTCCGAAGCCAGCGAATCAAATCATCCGTGTTTACTTCGTGCGCGGTGTTATAAAAGATAGAGGCGTCTTTGAATTTTTTGCCAACCACATTAAGGTTTTCCTCTTCGAAATCAGCTCCGCTCCAAAAGAGGAGACGGATGCCCTTCTTCTGAGCGCTATAGCCCACAATCGGATTTCCATCCAGAAACCAAACCGGGTGAGCATGCCATATCTTACTCTCGGCATCAGTTAGCTCTCCGCAGATAATCTCAGTGAGTAGGTTGCAGAGCTCTTGATGAGTCCCTGATTGGGCGGTGTTGTATGATTGAATGGTTGGGGTTATCCTTTGGCTCATGGCAGGCCATTTATCAAGCGCAACAAATTGGGATGTCAAGAGCGTTGTCGAAATCTGTAGTAAGCGCGATTTAATAAAATGACATGCTGCAATTGACTCAAGAGAATCATCGCCCTTCCACGTGTAAAATCCGGGTGTATTTTTTTAATGACCGCAAAATCATAAATACAACGAATGATATGACCACGCAATACATCCAAAACGGGGTCATTAAACTGTTCCAACTCGTGAATCCAAAGTGAACATAATTCTTATAAATATCCAATAGTGCGAAGCTCAGGAAAATTGCGAAGAATCCATTGTACTCCCTTTTTAGAACGGTTCTCATGGAGAAATCCCAACTAGGGCTTTTCCATTGACCGATGGCCGGCCAAAAGGCAGGGGTTTTAGCAGCCCAATCCAAATAGGATTGGCCGAATTTGCCTCGCAGGAAAAATTCTTCTGCGAACATGATGCGCTCGTAATAAACCCAATAAAGCAGACAACAAATAATCGTAAACCACCAATTGCCAACGTAGATGATGATGCCGAGCCACATGAAAAAATTCCCTAAGTACAATGGGTGGCGAACAGTGCTGTAAATCCCTGTAGAGTTCAACACCTCGGCCACTTGACCGGCTTTGGTGTTTCTTCCTGAGGTTCCTCCCGGAGCATAACCAATGGTAATGGCTCTGATAAATAAACCCAACAGGGAAATACCAATGCACACCCATGCGAAGGTTGCGTTAAATAGCGGAAAGTGGACGTCTTGCTCCAAGCCAATTACGATGATTGCCAATGCGTACAAAACCAATGGAAGATAACTTCTCCAACGAAACAACCAATTTCCAGATTTATCGAACTCTTCTATTAATGCCATGGCTATTTTTTGTGCAAACTTAATGAAGTTAAACAATCATTGTGGGAGCGTGAATGAAATCAGCGCCGATTCTCATTCTTTCTTTAGTTGCTATGGTAGAAATGACTCGAGGTGGATGGTTTTCGAATTCGATCCTTTTTTACTCCGGCTTCAATCAGTTCAGTTTTCTGTAATTCTTGTAACCCAACTCGATATTGAATCGATGGTACATGAAATTTTTTATTTTGTCTTTTAGCGTGAGTCGACTGATGGAAATGTCCGTTTCGAATTTCCAATTCGTTTTTTGAATTCGCTCTTGCATGACGGCAGGATGAGTCCCCTTAAAAAGTTGAAGTTCTCTGACACCATGCCCGTAATCAAACTCATCGGCCGAGCGTACGTTCTGTTTGACCCATTCGTCATCATGCCAGAGCTTATTGAAATTCTCTTGCTTTTTTTGCATCGCTCGAGGATCTTTTACCCAGCCATAGTGATGCATGAATGCCTTCAGCGCGATGACATTCAACTTTTCATTCGGGTGCTTTCTGAAGCCCTGCGCATCTCTAAATGAAAATATCGCAGGGTTGTTTTTGATGATTCGAATTTCGTTACGGTACCAATTTGCGCTGGCGCCTACGTAATCATACGATCCGTAAAAATGACGATACTGGAGAAGCAAGCCATCCACGCGTGCATCATCCTTGTATTCAACCATAGCTCTATTGATTTCCTCATGGCCATATTCATGAAGCACTTCATCTCCTTGAATGTAGATGCACCAGTCACTTTTTGAATCAACGGCGCGCAGCGCTTTGTCTGTTTCAACGGCTAAAACTTTACCACCTTCTCGTAAGGTGTCATCCCATTGGGTTTGGATGATACGGATTTTTTGCGGATCGATATTTTGAATGAGTGAAAGCGTGTCATCCTCTGAGTTTCCCACAGCCACGACCACTTCATCACATAATGGCAGTATAGATTGAATGGCTTCTACGATGGGATAGTCATATTTAATCGCATTTCGTATAAAAGTAAAACCGGAAACCTTCATAGAACGAAGATATACTTAATCTCTAATTGGACATTTTTTCAGTTATGCGTTATCTATCATATCCATGCTGGGACGTTTGCGGAGCTAATGGTTTTGGATTCTTCCGAGATCGTTTGTTTTTTAGAACAAACTTCATGTTTTGCAACAGATTGAGTTTAGTATTCTGCTGTTATTGAAGAAGGATCCCGCTTTTGTCACTGCCGTTTCAATGCAACCTCATTGGCATCTGTAATGATTCCAAAAGTACTTTTGTCGTGATAGAATTTCCCTCCAAGATATAAAGCAAAGGATCGTTAGATACTTTCATTATCCCTGCGTTCAATTTCATTTGTGTAGCAAAAGCATCTTCATTAATACCTGCGAATAGAATTGTTTTAGGGATTTTTGAGTCCAATTCCTTTAATAACCAAGTCCTACGATCGTCAATTGGTTCAAATGTCGGTGGGAAATCATTTCTTAAGCAAGGACAACCATAATTAATCAGGTGTTTTGTATGATGATAGCCAACAGCGATTAAATCTATTTTGTACTTTTTAGAAACTTCGCTTATCGTATCGCAAAGCAATTGCAAGTGCGAAATGTCAGAAACGTACATGTTGTGTTCCGACTTTTCCACGATCTCTCTATGAACATCCTTTGCAATGGTAGAAGACTTAATGGTGAAACAAAGAATGGGTATAAGGAGAAATGTGCATAGAGTTCTAAAAGTCAATTTTGGGAAATGCAGTCTTCCAAGAAAAACGGCTAGCAGAAGAGGAATAGCCAAAAACATTCGCCCCCACGAATAAAAGACAGTAGGATAACCGTCATGCACTTTATTTATTGTCAAGGTGAAAAAAAGGAATAAGGCTCCTGAAAATACTCCTATGGCGGCTTGCTTTTCTTTTTGGCGTAATAATACTATTCCAACAGATACGAGTATGGGAAATATCAAACAACCTACTCGCCAAAATATAGGGGTTACATAATTGAATAAATCGTTCCAGTTGTGGGGTTTTATTCTTCCTAACGAAAAATCCAGTGGCCAAGAATTATGAATTATGTATTCGGGATGAATTACATAGAATCTGTTCGCAAAATACCAAATCAATGCGGAAGGAATAGCTCCGAAAAAAGTTAGGAGATAAAAGTTTTTATCCCTGAAATTTTCCGCAAGCAGCCATACACCAACCGGGAAAAGCACGACAATGGAGTTTGATGTTGCCCAGAGGGCTAAAACGCTGAACAACCCAAAAAGAAGAAAGCGGAATTTATTTTCAAAATAAATAGTCAATATGGCGAATGTTGCAATAAAACTGCCTGTTACGCATCCTCGGGAAATAGCGGTAATCATTCCGTATTCATTTGGTAGTAAAAGTGGAATGGATAAAACAATAAAGGATTGAATGTTTTTTTTCCTCCTGAATAAAATTATTGAAATCAATATGAATGGAATCAGCGTAAATAAACTCATTGTGCAAGTAAGGGCAACAGGATATGAAGCGCCACAAGAAAGCAATGGAACAGAAGCTAAGCTTTCCAGCATGGTATTATACGGCTGACCAAAAAAATACGGTTCGTGAAATTTACCCTCAGCATATTCTTTAGCGCCATACCACATTATGGATTGGTCGTCGTCTACGTAACGGAAAGTAAAATGTTCAAGTAGAATCCATCTGTCGGCGAGAACAAGGAGAAGCAGAAATAAATAAATAAGTAAATGGTGATTGCCCGTGAAAATATTTTTGACAGATTGCATTGTGAAGTAGTTTAATCTTGCAACGAAGGTGCTATTTATGGAAAATAGATGGCAATTCTCTCAACTATCCTTATTAAGGAGGGGTCTAAGTCATTGAACCACCTTTAACATGCTTTATGGCGAGCTATCTGTCTATAAACTTATTCCGTTTCTCCATAGTGTCACATAACTGATTTTTCCGAATAGCAGAATCCGTTTTTGTTGTGCTTATGGATACGAATATACTAGGTAAGGCGAAATAGGCAAGGGGATGAGTTGCGAGTTATTTTCAAGGGTCGAATCCCTCGATCGGACTTCGGATTGCTTGCAAATGCCGTGTACTCAAATGTGTATATCTCCGTCGTCTCTGAACTCTTGTGACCCAGTG
>JBILCQ010000226.1:0-4009 GCA_044353065.1 Flavobacteriales bacterium
TGTTGTTTTGCCGTGGTCAACGTGTGCGATGATGGCAATGTTCCTAATTTTTTGCATGTGAGGTTTTTAAAATCGGGCGCAAAAGTACGGCGGGAAGTTGCTTCTTCGACGCGATTGATAATATAGAGTGGCGAGGGGCGAGGGGCGAGGGGCGAGAAAGGATAAATGGGGGAATTACGTATTGTTTCCCTTTATCAAAAAAGCCTCATGCTGAATTTTTAACGTGTCGCTTGTGAAAAGAGCACTTGCCGTTTGCCACTCGCCATTCACTAGAAAGGAAATCCAATGCCCAGATTGAAAACCGTGTTGTTGCGCAGTTTGACGCGATCTACGGCATTTCCGGTGGTTGCGAGATAATCCAGGTATTCTTCTTTGGGTTGCCATAACCAGCGTTCTCCTTGAACCTTGGCGGGATCTTTCAATTGAACACCCGCATCGAGGCGAACCAAGAAGTAGTCGAAATCTAACCTGACTCCAAAGCCACCGCCAATAGCGATTTCACTTGCGAAACGATTTGCCTTGAAGTCTGCGCCTTTGCGCTTGGTGTCTTCGTTGAGTAGCCAAATGTTGCCTGCATCAATGAAAAATGCCCAGTTGAAAATGGGAGTGAGCTTGAATCGATATTCCACATTTCCTTCTAGTTTCATTTCCCCAATATTGTTGAAGGTTTGAGGCAATAGAGCATCACGTGAAGAACCCGGGCCGAGTGTTCTTGCTTGCCAGGCACGAAGTCCATTGGCACCTCCGCTAAAGAAGCTTTTCTCGAACGGCAATGTGATTGCGTTTTTTCGCGGTACACCCAAACCTCCATAAGCCCTGAATACAAATGCATTTCGGTCATTCACATTGCTGTAGAAACGGAAATCTGTTTCACCTCTGAAATATTGAGCGAAGCGAATTCCATAAACACGATGACTCTGCAAGGTATCGACGGGTTGGTCGGTTGCATCCATAATTCCATTGAGCAGATTACCTGCGGCGCTGGCACTTGTGCGGAAATAAAAATAGCGCGGCTGGTATTTGGCCTTTTGAGTATTCAGTGTGTAGGCAGCATTCGTAGCAAGAATTAAATGGTCTTGATAGCTGTTCTGGAGAAATGCATCGTTAAGACGATTCAGGAAATTCTCGAAAGCGGCTGACTTGTCGATTTTAATAATACTGAATTCAACCACATCCAAGGAGATTCGCGATACTGCATCCGGATTCTCAATCCAATTGTATGAGTATCGCATTTGCGAAAGTGTGCGCACATAATCGGGCCTTCGCTGATAGTTAAAGGTGGCAGTCAGAGAGGTTTGTGGCTCGCTGCTTTGTGCTGTAAAGTCGCACCCAAGGGGCCAAAGTCGAGGAACGCGATAGGTTATTTCCGGTCCGATTTCGAAGGTGTTCAGCCGGAAGTTGTTTTGCAGTCGATCGGTTGCGTTGTCGGTTTCATCGTCACTAAAAGCCAGGTTTTGCGATGCTTCCATACCCGTCACGATGTTGAAGTCGAGCGCTTCTGCTCCACCAAACAGATTCCGGTGAGTGTAGGTGAAATTGCCGTAAATACCCATGTTTCCGCTCCGGTTGGTAAGGTGAGGGTAGAAGAAATATGATTGCTTCTCTTCCGGAGAAAGGCGCACATGCGTATCCAGTATATGGATTTTGTCGTTGATGGAAGACTCCCTCGGAATAAGCTGAATGGTGGTCGATTTGAAAACGCCCATTTGGGAAAAACGGCGATATGTTCGTTCAATTCGACTGCGTTGATACATGTCTCCTGTTCGATAGCTCTGTGCACACGATATTACTACTGCATCCAGATCAGGTTTCCCGAAGCATAAGACTTTTAGACCTTCATAAGATATGGTATCGGTAGGAGCGTAATCGGGGTTGGATAAGTCGAAATGAGTGTGTACGAATATGTCTCCGATGAAGTACTTTTTGTGAGGAACGGAAATTAGACTATCTGAATATTCTTTGGCTGGAACCTGCGGCTGCTCTATGCGCAGTGTAACATTAACTTCATTCTTACCAACCGAAGTGTCGGCATCGAATACCACATATTCTTTATTGAAGTCGTAATATCCTCGTTCGTTGAAGTAGTTGGCTATAGCTTCTCTCTCAGCATCAAGCGATTTTACATCGAAAATATCGGTTGTATCGATATTCGAAAATTTCCGAATCTGTTCGATATTTCGAGCCATGTCGCTATCCGAAATTTTATAATCGATCGAACGAATTCGATACGGGCTGCCGGGGTATACGTGAAAGCTCACCTTGCATTTCGAACTATCATTGCCAAAGCATACTTCGGGTTCAACACGAGATCTAAAATAGCCTTTCTTCTGAAGAAAGATATTCATCTGCTCTGCGCTCTTTATCATCTTCGCAGAATCGAGCAGCGCTGTTGGCTCACCAACGGTATAAGCCCAGAACATGCGCCAGCTTTTGCATGAAGCTGCCGGTTTATTTTTCTTTGCTCTGCGACCATTCTTTTTCAGGCAGCGATTAGCAGCGTTACGCTCACTTTCTTGAAGCTTTCGTTTATTCACCAGCAGGTACATGGTATGGTTAAATCGAAACCAGAGGATACGTCTGTTTGGTTTTAGGCGAGAATAGAACAGGATCTCATCAGCAGGAACTTCAAAGTCGAGCATAGGGGCAACGGGCAAACCGGAAACATCAAAGGGCAATTTGGTTGGCTTGTCAGAATGAATGACGACTTCCTGTTTGCGCAGAAAAGCTTGTCCGTCGGGAAGATTACGCATCCTAGCACAGCTTGTCAGAAGACATGCTGTAATGATACAAGTACCCACTATTTTGAACCACGTCGACGCGCTCATTATCTTGCAGCGCAATTTTGCTCATAAATCGGTTCATTCCGTATCGACTTCTAAAAAATCATCGGTTGAAAAAGGATATTAAGTGGGTTCGTGCGCTTCAGCAAAAGAAATTTCGCAATGAGAGCGGGTGCTTCGTTGTGGAAGGACGAAAGGGAGTAGAGGAGGGATTGAAGTCTTCGCATGGTCTTCATTCTGTTTACACGACCGATGCTGATTGGGCCTTAACACACGCTCAGTCTATCGTGGTCAATGCTCGTGAAATGGAGCAGATGAGCGGATTGAACACGCCCTCGTCGCATTTGGCAGTGTTTGAACAACGTTCTTACCTTCCTGATTGGCAAAAAAAGTCTTCGCTTCTTGTCCTCGACGGAATTGCAGACCCGGGTAACATGGGCACTATCATTCGGACGGCTGAATGGTTTGGGATTGACTGCATCGTGTGCACGCCGGATTGTGTTGAGCTGTACAATCCGAAGGTAGTTCAAGCTACCATGGGCAGTGTGTTTCGCATGGGAGTGACCATGCTCACGGAAGATCAGATTCGGAAAGACCTTGAAGCAAATGAGTTCTATGTAATTGCTGCCGATTTGCAGGGAACCAATATCTACTCATTTGATTTTAATCAAAAGGTTGCTATGGTGATCGGTAGTGAAAGCCACGGTGTGCGACCTGCCATGCGCTCGCTAATCAATGAGTTTGTAACCATTCCCGGCAAGGGTGCGGCCGAATCACTCAATGCTTCTGTGGCTGCGGCTGTTTTCATGAGTCAATGGTCACCCTCTCAGAGCAGACCTAAATTGTGATGCTGAATCCATTCATACAGTTTCCATTTACCAACACACAGCGCCAATGCTTCTTATGATACGACCGGCCGCGTTCACAATGAACACGCAAACGGCGGTCAACAATTATTTTCAAAACACATCCATCGGTCAACATCCCGATATTCATTCAAAGGCCCTCGAAGAATTCGATGCTATGGTAGCTGCGCTTCGACAGGAGCAAGTGGAGGTCGTGGTCGTTCAAGATGCTGCTGAGCCCCATACTCCCGATAGTATTTTCCCAAACAACTGGGTGAGCTTTCACGGAAGTGGTTATGTGCTTTACCCCATGTTTGCCAAGAATAGACGATTAGAAAGGGCGCTCGACATTTGGTCGGCATTACCCAAAGTAGAATGTCTGTT
>JBILCQ010000227.1:0-4005 GCA_044353065.1 Flavobacteriales bacterium
CCGCCATTGCTTTGTTGCCTGAAAAACAGAAGGCCGTTTTTATTATGCGCTATTACGACGAATTGAAATACGAGGAGATGGCTGAAATAACCGGCACCAGTGTGGGAGCGCTTAAAGCCAGTTACCACCACGCTGTCCAGAAAATAGAAACCTATTTGAGCGAGAAATGAAAGAGGAACCGACAAACCCACATGAAACCTTCGGTGTTGACACACGGAAGCACTTGGAGCAATCCAAGGATTCGTTGCGTGTTCCCGAAAGCTATTTCGACTCGCGCGAAGTTCTACTTGAGTCGGCTTTGAAGCAGGAGTTTGAGGTACCTGCAGATTATTTTGAGCAGCAACAAAGAACATTGTCAGACTCTCTTCAGCAGGTATCAGCGAAGGGCAACGGTCGATCGATTCGACTCTGGGTTTCTCTAGCCGCAGCTGCCATGATAGCCGGAGTCATTTACCTGATGGTTCCCGGTAAAGAACAAACAGTCACCTTCTCTGAGCAATTGGAGCAAACACCCGTTGAGTTTGAAGACCTCGAGCAAATTGAATTCGATGAAGAGGTATACGAGGAATTTATCATTCTTGACACTGTAAAACCGGATACTACTTCAGCCCTAAAAAAGCCGGTTTCGATAGAGGACTTTAAACCATCGAAGGGTCAGTCCGTCATAAGCTGGGACGACATTGATGCTGATGATATCGAGGAATTTTTGAAAGACGAAGAATCACTTCCCATTATAGATGAACTTTAAAAATAACACTACTATGAAAAAGTCAATTTGTTTTCTGGTGATAGCAATTGCATCCATTTCCATGGGCTGGACACAGCCCGGTCCTCCGCCGCTAGGTGGCGAAAAGCGCAAGGAGAAGGTGGAAGCGCTGAAGAGAAGTTATTACTCCGAAAAGTTGAGCTTAACTCCTGCTGAAGCTGAAAAGTTTTGGCCTATTTACAATGAATTTCAGAAGAAGGAGGAGGCTCTGAAAAAAGAAGGCAGGGGCGATAAGAAGAAAGGCGAAGCGCCGAAGTTTACCGATAAGGAAGCCCTCGCAGAAATCGATCGTATCGCAGTTCAAAAGAAGTCGCACATCGATTTGGAATCACAATTTCTCAAAGATTGCATGCCTGTGCTTGGCCCTGACCGAACGATGCAGTTATCGAAAATTGATCATGAGTTTCAGCGCGAATTATTGCAGCATATGCGCGAGCGCAAAGAGGGAGGAAAAGGCCCGAAGAAGTAAACTCAATCAGAGAGGAAAATAGCGCAACCTGGAAGTTTCGGATTGTCCTGCATTCACTTCGACAAAGCCCATCATGCCGCTGAGTGAACTGAAATCGCCTGAGCCTTGATGGCGCAAAAGGTGTGCTGTAATGTCTTCCTTCGAATGTTCAATTTGAACGGGAATGAACATGCTGAGTGTTGCATGCGTTGCTGGTTTATCATTCACGCAAACCCAACTATCCGTAACGTTTAATTTCAATTGTCGCTTAAACCAGGGCAAAACATACCGTGCTGCGCATGCCAGCGTAGAGACCGGATTCCCTGGAAGGGCAAACACCACGCATGATTCGGATCGGCCGAACCACATCGGTTTGCCGGGGCGTTGCTCTATGCCATGTAAGATTGTCTTGATTCCTAATTCAGAAAGTACTTTGGGCAACAAATCGAATTTGCCTTTTGAAACGCCTCCGCTCAGTAGTATCACGTCGTAAGACCGGATGGCGCTTGCAAGCGCGGTGTTCAGCTGTTGTAACTCGTCGGACAGATGCAAGTTGTCTGCATAGATTCCTATCGTTTGCAGAGCGGCCTGCAAAGCATAAACATTCGAACGACGTATTTGGTGGGCGAGTGGAGTCTCTTGAATCTCGACCAACTCATCGCCGTTGGAGCAAATAAGCACGCGTGGAAATCGCATCACTTGCAGTGACGGTTTTCCAATGGATGCTGAAATACCAATCTCTGCCGGGCCTATTCGGTTTCCTTTTGCTGCGAGCATATCGCCGCGTAGTTTATCACTTCCTTTTTGATGAATGTTTTTGCCGGGGATATTAGGAATAATCTCGATATGAGCAACACCATCTTGGATGTGAATATGCTCATACGGAACAACGGTGTCGCATCCTATGCTGCACACAGCGCCTGTCATAATTTCTATGCAGTTGTTTTCATTTTCAAGTTTAATTGGAGCTTCTCCGGCTCGCTGCATGGCTTGCACTGTAAAGCTGCGAATGCCACTTTCGAGTGACCGGAAGCTCAATGCAATGCCGTCCATCATGACACGATTGAAAGGGGGGAGATCGGAGTCAGCAATAAGGTCTTCGCTCAAAACGCGATTCAGTGCCTTATGGATCGTAACGCTTTCTTCTCCGAGCGAAAGTGCGCAGCCGTGAATGAGTTGTTCTGCCTGAGCGGTTGTAATCATGACTTATCCTCCTATAGTTGCCATTGATTCTTCCACAGGTAAACGATCTGCTTCCGCTTCTATACCGTCCTTTTTCTTCCGCAAAACTGCGTGTGCAATGGCCTGCGCAATTTCTTCCGTAGAATGATGATTGCGCAGCATGCTGCGCAGATCGAGTTCATTTCGTCCATACAAACACGTTTTCATGTGTCCGGAAGGAGTGAGTCGAATGCGATTGCATGTGCCACAAAACGTACGCGACCAAGCGGCTATAATTCCTACACTGCCGAGGTGTCCTTTAACGGCGTAATTCTCTGCCGTAGTATTGGGCTCATCGGCGATTCGATGCAGCTTACCGAGTCCGTTTTCGAGCACTTCGAGCAACCCTTTTCGAGTATACTTGATGGCATGGCGGTCGCCACGTCCGTTGAAAGGCATCTCTTCGATGAAGCGCACATCAACCGGAAGTTCTTTGCTCAACATAGCTAATGGCAGAATGTCATCGTCATTGACTCCTTCCATTATCACGGCGTTTATCTTGGTGCGAATTCCATGCGCCAGGAGTGCCTCGAGAGTATGCATGACGTCAGGAAAAGTATCTCGTCGAGTAATGGTTGCGAAGCGCTTAGCATCCAGCGTGTCGAGACTTAAGTTGACTGAATGAATGTTCAGCTTCTTTAAGAGTGGAACGAAGGGAGCGGTGAGAACACCATTCGTTGTCATCGTGATCGATTCGAATCTATTACTCGTAGCAACTTGTGTGATTAGCTTGTCGAAATCACGACGCATAAACGGCTCTCCGCCTGTAAATCGTAATTTGCGAATACCTAGCGATGAGAAGACGGATAGCAATCGTTCTATTTCTTCGTATGAAAGAAGTTCATCGCGTTTCAACCAATCGAGCCCCGATTCGGGCATGCAATAATGGCAACGCAAATTGCAGCGATCCGTTATTGCTAGACGCAGATAGTCGATGGTTCGTCCGTGGTTGTCTTTCACAGCAGTATTAATTCGAAGTGCAATGTACGATTATGGCATGGCTGTTTGCGCCTTGTCCGAGCCCTTAAGCATTTTCCGAATGCCGGTAAAGAATTCGTCAAAGGAGTCGAAGTCTTCGCGATAAATTATTCCTACCCCTTGTGTGTAGGGGGATTGTTGCAGTGTGTTCGCGCGGAAGTCGTTGCTTTCGTTATACATCACCAGTCTGATTTTTCCTTCTCGGGTAATCTTATATTCTATTCGAATATCACCAATGATGTTGGTAGCACTTTGATTGGCCGTTGATGATCCATTGTTGCGCGATACACCGAAGTTGCTGCTCAAGGAAAGTCGTTCATTGAACAGTTGTGTTCCGAGTGCCAGGGCTATTTCTTCGTTGCTGATATCGTCGCCAGGGCTGTAGTTGAATCCGAGGTTGAAATCATTGCTGATTTGACTGAGCCAAGAAGATATCTGGCTCGAGAGAAACTCAGTGCCGTTGGCGGCAAGTGCATTGGTGCTACTGTGGTCGGCTGTCACGTTGGGAGGACTGATAAACCTGCGCATGGCAAGTAGAGCAAACGCTTGACGGTTTCGTTCCTGATCGGTGCTAATTACGGCGTTTACACGG
>JBILCQ010000229.1:0-3996 GCA_044353065.1 Flavobacteriales bacterium
CAAATCGCCCGTGCTTATTTCGCCGGGCGCTTCTTCTATTTGTATTGGGTGAGTGTTTTTAGAAGAAAGCTGACTTAAACGTTGAAAAAATGAAGAGTATCGATGCACCCAAATTGGAAGCGCACTGAATTCAGAGCTGTCCCTAACTGCGATGGAAGATAGGCCTCCCGGTAATTCGATTTTTCGCTGAATAAGTACTTGTCTTGTTTGATAGAGCGGTGTTGAGAATTGAACGGAGTCCAGTCGCGATTTGGTAATGGTCAAATTGCTGGCTGCAATATCTGCTTCCCCGTTGCGAATCATTTCAAACATGCGATCGACATCATCAATCAACTTGATTTCTAATTTGACACCTAAGTGTTTGGCAAAGGATAGTGCTAATTCGTAGTCGAATCCTCGTGGGTGATTCCGATAGAGAAAATAAGTAGAAGCACTGTTCTCGGTCAACACAATCAACTTTCCGCGCCTCTTGATTGAATCCAGATCGATAGCACCAACGGCATCGGTATTCTCTTTCTTGGAACGACTGGTGTTATTGCATCCCGATATGATTAAGCCCATGAATCCGATTAGGATGAGCAAATACCTTTTAATTCCTATGTGAAATGAATAATCGTTCAACGCGTCTTGCTGGGGATATGGTACTAAAATAAAAAAACCTCGGGTTATTTCCGAGGTTTTTGGTTGATCCATCCGTTTGAGATGGATTATTTCTTCATGAATTTTTCAATGACATTGTCGAAGCTGACCCAATATTCTCCTTTGGTCAGCGAAGTGCACTCAATGCTGGTGCCTCTTCCTCGCTTCACGATTTGCCCGAAGACATTGTAAAGTTCGAATGAGGTTTCAGAGCTAAAGAAAACTGTTTTCGATTTTTTGTCGTATCTAAAATTGACTGTCTCAACGTTGCTGTTCACCTCACAGACTTGCGACTTGCGCAGGTCTCCTTCATAGCTTTTTTGAATAACTCTGAATTTGTTTAAGCCACTGGTGAGCTGTGCTTGGAAACGATACACATTTTTCACGCTGGTGCCAATTCCCATTACCTCACCGACGGTAACCCATCGATTCCATTTGAATTGCTGTACGATATATGGAATCTTACCAAGCTCACCCGTTGTTTCCCATGTTAGCGCCCCATTGATTCCACACGTGATTGAAGTGCAGACAAAAGAAGGAGAGGGTTCGAGTGCACCAGGGTTCAGGATTTTGGGTGTGCAGCCGTCCTTGTGTTTGATAAGAATGTTGACCGGATCACCATTTTTGAGACCGTAAATAGAAAGGTCAACTTCAAATGCCTGTGTATTGATTTCATCCGAAGTTACAAGACCATTTACTACTACTTCATAGATACAATAACCAACACCATCGGGCGATGCTGCATTGATAATGAAAATGTTTCGCTGTTGATAGCGTCCCTCTATTAAAATACTACCCGCTCTCATTTCCACTTGAAGTGAAAGCAAGATCAGAACAAAGGCACTAAATAAAGTCAGACGCGATTTCATAATAGGTCAGGGCAATCAATAGATTACACGTTAACTTTCGTTAGGGCGCAAAAGTATCTAATTTGTTTTGAGTCGCCCATAGGATTTGAGGAAAAAAATCATGAAATGTGGATATGATGTCTTTTTCATGCATCCGATAAACTTGAAAGGAGTCTTTTAATGGGTTGGCGAACGGTATTCGCATCGACATCTGATTGAGAATGCGTGATGTTCCCTCTTCCGTTTTATACATATTCATCCAGTCGTGTTCTATCATTTTTTCTGCAATGAAACGCCTTTTGTCGGTCATCTCTACTTGTCTTTTTTGAAGTAGCGAATAGGTCGACTGAATCCAGGATTCGCGCATCTGCTCTGAGTACTGATGCCAATGTTGCGAAAGCACATGATCAAAAAGCACGTCCAGAACTACTCCCGAGAATTTTCCCAGCGTGGGATAGAGTTGCTTTTTCAATTCGAGTAATAGCGGGTGTGAATCAGTGTAATCATCAATAAATCGGTGAAGCAGAATTCCTGTTTGAACAGGTTTTTCGAATTGTTGCCACTTGCTTCCCTTAATGTCATCAGCGATAAATTGTCCGAATAAAACGGGTTCACTCGAAAAAGACAGAAAGGAGTGGGCGAGATAATTCATGGGCTTGAGCAAATGTAATGTTGAAATAATCCTTCTCGTTTCGTTCACGAACCGCTTACTTTGCACGCATACTAATTCGAAGAATCGTGACTCTCATTAAATCCATCTCCGGTATTCGGGGAACTATTGGCGGGCCTGAAAACGAAGGTCTTACTCCCATCGATGTTGTAAAATTTACTGCCTCCTTTTGCGCTTTAATTCAGAAGAAAAACGGCGCCTCGAAAATAAAAGTAGTTGTAGGGCGAGATGCTCGAATAAGTGGCAGTATGATTAATGCCTTGGTATGCAATACGCTTGTTGGAATGGGAGCCGATGTTGTTGATGTCGGCTTGAGTACTACACCCACTGTCGAAATTGCCGTGCCGAATGAAAAGGCTCACGCGGGCATTATCCTTACCGCCAGTCATAATCCAATTCAATGGAATGCGCTCAAGCTACTCAATGAAAAAGGTGAGTTCATTTCAGCGGATGAAGGTGCGGAAGTTTTACGACTTGCTTCTTCCGGTGAAGTTGCTTTTGCTGACGTTCATGCGCTTGGATCTATTCGTGAAACGAGCTATTTGGACTTCCATATCAATCACATTCTTCAGTTGAAATTGGTTGATAAGGCCGCTATTCAAGCCGCAAACTTACACGTGGCGGTAGATGCGGTTAATAGTAGTGGTGGTGTTTATGTTCCTGCTTTGCTAAAGGCGCTTGGTGTTGAACATATCGAGACTATTTATTGTGAACCCAATGGTCACTTCCCCCACAACCCTGAGCCTTTGCCGGAGCATTTGACTGATCTTTCGAAATTGGTCCGAGACAAACAATGCCAAATGGGAATTGTAGTTGATCCGGATGTCGATCGCCTGGCTTTTGTTTGTGAAGATGGCTCTGTATTCGGAGAAGAATATACGCTCGTGGCAGTTGCAGACTATGTGTTGTCGCAAAATCCGGGTAATACCGTTTCGAACCTGTCAAGCACACGAGCACTGCGCGATGTGACAGTTCGCTATGGTGGCAGTTATGTTGCTTCAGCTGTTGGTGAGGTGAATGTAGTAGCTGCTATGAAGCAGACCAGTGCGACCATTGGTGGCGAAGGAAACGGGGGAATTATTTATCCGGAAACGCATTATGGCCGCGATGCTCTTGCAGGTCTTGCACTATTTCTGACTCATTTCGCAAAGAAGAAATTGTCGATGACAGCTCTTCGCGATAGCTATCCTCGCTATGAAATATCGAAGAATAAAATTGAGCTGAAAGACGGAATGGATGTCGACGCTATTCTGAGTAAAGTGCAGGCGATGTATCCGGATGCTGAGGTCAATACGATCGATGGTGTCAAGTTCGATTTTGAAGACGGATGGGTGCACTTACGAAAGAGTAACACGGAACCGATTGTACGTGTGATAGCAGAACATACCAATCGGGAAAAGGCAGATGCCCTTGCGGAAGAAGTTATCAAGACGGTGAAAGCGGTCGCAGGAATTTGAATGCAGAGCATCCGTTGTGTCTTTTTTTTTCGGAAATTTGAAACTCGAAAGCAATGTTCTTTCGACACCAACCGACATGAATGTTTATCTTGATAATGCTGCAACTACTCCGGTTTTACCAGAGGTTGCTCAGGCAATGCTTCCCTATTTGACGGAATTCTTTGGCAACCCATCTTCTTCGCATGCTTTCGGGCGGAAAACAAAATCGGCTCTTGAGCAATCGCGTCGTACCATAGCTAAACTTCTTAACTGCACTCCAGCGGAAATTTTCTTCACTAGCGGAGGCACAGAAGCTGATAACCTTGCCATGCACGCTGCCATTCATGATTTGGGTTGCAAGCATATTATCACTTCGGCTATTGAGCACAGCGCTGTAATTAAG
>JBILCQ010000230.1:0-3975 GCA_044353065.1 Flavobacteriales bacterium
GATGGTAGGAGTCTGCGTTGTCTTCTTTTGGCCGTCATCTAATCCCGTTGAAAAAGCGGAGGTAATGCAAACTGCCGACACCTCTGCAACCAATGAAGAAAAGCCATTACCCGATAAACAGCAACAGACAGTGCCTTCACAACCGTTGGAAGCGCCTTCTGTTGTGCTGCCTGCCGAAGTGGAGAATTTACTGGCGCAGGTTGTTCCCGCATCAACTCCAGAACCACCTTCCTTTGCTACGGGGTTATACGAGTATGAAGACGCAATAAAAGCGGTCAGTCTTACCGAAGAAGCGAGCGATGAGCCACAGTCAGCGGATGCATTTGCACCGGTTGAGCTGGATGTTGCCGATAATCAATCCGAAAAGATGGCAGAGGAAGACGCTTCTTTTTCAGCTGCACCTGCGGTTGCAAAAACCGAACTTTCAAAGAAGGCGTCTTCAGCGGAAGTGATGTCGGCCGACAAAATAACCGCTGAAACCAAGGCATTGGGAAAGGCCAATCGCAAGAAATCACGCAATCCTGATGTGCTTAAACTTTCTCAATCGAAAAAACTCAAGGCATTGCTTCGAAGAGAATAATAGAAGTAATCAGGGTGTTGGTTTCATCACCAGTGTTTTCCAAGCATCGTTTACGGTCAACGTTTGCTTTCTGAACTTTCGTTGTGCGTAGATTTCTGCCTGGTCGTCATAATGAGGGCTTAGCAAGTGACCGCTTTGTCCGCTTGGTGTGATGTTTAATCCGTTTTCGACGTCAGCGAAATCTACCATGGTGCGCATTTGTGATCCGAAGAAGACTTTCGCATAGCTGGTGCTGTCGAGGTAAAAACCGGACTGATGAATAGTCTCATTCCCTCCCCATACTTCACGTTTACCAATATTGAATATAGGGCGCAAAGCAGCTACTTCTCCAAGTGGGTGCTTCAGTTCCAGATAGGCCGAAGCTCTCCACGTCCAATCATTTGGCTGGTTACCGAACGTCGCCGATAATTCATCATATGCTTTGTTGAAGGCGATTGCAAGAATGTCTGCTTGTGTTTCTTTTGTTGGTGTTTTCACATTGTCCCACCAAATGCTCTGTGGGTTTTCTTGCAGCACTTTCACACTGCGTTGAAACTGGTGCGTAGTCAGAAATAATTGGAAAAGCTCAGGCCCCATTTCGTCCTCCATGGCCAGTCGCATGCTATGATATAGAATGCGATTGTAGAGCGTCGGTGCCACTAATTCGGGAGAATATTCGCCATTCCACGAAAGATGATTTTTCAACGCGGTATAATGATCCTTATGAGCGCTTTCCAACATAGGTTGCCACGCATTCCATATCGACTCATCCACTTCGCTTCTGCAGTCGTTGATGAGTTTTTGCATTTTATCCAGCGTCCATTCATTTTCCGGTTCAAGCAATGTTCGAATGCGATCGGCTCGGTATTGCGGCTTATAGTAACCGGGATAGAAAAGTGGCGTGTGAAGGGAATCCGAAGAATACTTCAGCAAATCATCGGGCCAGTCGTTGGCGCTGTAAATGAAGCCATGTTCTGGATCGATGCATCGCGGATTCATGTCGAAGGGATAGTAGCCCTTCCAATCATTTTCAGAGTTACTTCCATCGTAAATCGTCCAGCTATTCGTGCTGTCCGAGCGCTCAGTCAAACGGGCAGCTGCCCACCATGCGATGTGGCCTTGGGCATCACCATAGTTGATACTTAAACCGGGCGCATGCACCTTAGCGACGCCTTTTTCAAACGTAGTAATGTCGCGGGCGGTGTTCATTTGCCACAGGGCCTGCAGGTTTTGATTTTCCAATTGCGTGTAGGTCCATTTCACCGATACCGGTTGGGAGGGCATGGCCTTGAAAACATCGTTGATGATGGGGCCGTGGCGGGTTACGCGCACCATTATGGTGGTGTCTTCAGTGCCTTTCACACGGATCGTATACTTCTTCTGTTCACAGGTTTCATAATTGCCATCATACAGAAATAATGTGCTGTCGCCGGGAGAGGGTTGCTCTGCATAGAAATCCATATCATCGTTGAGCAGCATGGTAACGCCCCAGGCCTTGTATCGGTCGCGGCCAATCATGGCAAATGGAACTCCTGCCAGGTAGTGACCATACATCTCGAATTCGGGCGATTTAAGATGTGCTTCATACCACGTCTGCGGAATCATGTAGCCGATGTGCGTGTCGTTGCTCACGATTACTTCCCCCGATGCTGTTTTGGAACCGCTCACAGCCCAGGCATTGCTACCGTTGAGTGTGGCAAATGGCAATAGACTCTCTGTTGTGCTGAAAACATCCGCGAGTTTGAGCATGGATTGAAAATAGGCAGAGTCGTGTGGGGTAGTGGGGATCGCAGATTCGCTGCCATGAAAAAGACCCATTTCCGCAAGATGTTCGGTTGAAAAATTGCGGGCTATAAAGTCGACGGCTGGTTCTGTTTTTTGGGCCATCCCAAAATTGAAGGCCATGGCTCCTGTGATGTAGTACAAATCAACCGGCTCAAATTTTCGCTTGGTAATGCCAATAATGCTGAACTCCGGCGGAGTAGGACCATGGTCGATATAATGATTCACTCCCGCTAGATAGTTTTCAATGGCCTCATACACCGGTGTTCCTTTTTGTTGCATGAGTTTAGCTGCCGACACTTCAGCGTATTCTTTCATTCCGAGTGTAAGGAAAATACGATCTACTTTGATCATGGGTTGACCAATGATTTCGGCTAGTGTTCCGCTTCCGGCCCTGCGCATCATTTCCATTTGAAACAGTCTTTCCTGAGCGTGCACATACCCAAAGGCCATAAACAAGTCATGGTTGTTTTCTGCCTCTATGTGCGGAATGCCAAAGTCATCGAAGTGCACGTTGACCTGGCTTTGCAGTAAGGGTAAAGAAATTTCCCCTTCGTATTGAGGTGCAGAACTCTTAAGCCAGAAATAGAAGGCAACAGGCGATAGTAATACGAGTGAAAGGCAAATGAGCAGAATTCGTTTGAGCATACCAAAAGTGTTGAAGCGCCCAATATACTATCTGCTTCAAACTAGCAGATGGCCTTGCTCATATCTAGGGGATATAAATTCCGAGACGGATAGCTTCGGCAACCAGGTGCACCACATTTTTAGCTTCGAAATGAGCAATCAGTTTCGCTCGGCACAGGTCGACGGTGTGTTTGGAAACACCGATTTTCGGTGCGATTTCCTCGCTTGAAAGTCCTTCACAAATCAGGGTAAGAACTTTCATGTCTCTTTCCTTCAGTTCCGCATAAATTGATTTTTCCTCTTCCTTCTCTGAAAGTTCCAATTGAACATCACGAAGTATAGTTCTCGTTGTTTCATCGTGAGCGTGATAGCCCCGGTGAAAGACGTTGTAGATAGCATCTACCAACTCTTCTGTTCCCGATTCCTTCGTGAGATAGCCGTGAGCCCCCATGCGAAACATTTCCCGAATCATACGTTTTTCATTGAACATGGAAAGCACCAGCACCTTGCATTGTGGGTAGCTCTTTCTTAATTGCATCAATGCTTGCGGGCCGTTCAAATCGGGCATTTGTAAGTCGAGTATGATAACGTCGATCGTGAGATTTTTCAGCTTCTCCATAAGCTCCAAACCGTTTGATGCCTGGCTTACCACCTTGATACCTTGTCCTCGGCTCAATTGAGAAATAACTCCCTCTCGCAAGAGAGGATGATCATCAACAACCATTACGTGGATATGTCGCTTGCGTGTTGAGGTATTAGAATTCATGCGATAGTAGGAGTTGGGAGCAATTGCAATTTCGCTGTGTCGATGGTAACTCGAATGCTAG
Organism: Flavobacteriales bacterium; assembly: GCA_044353065.1. Lineage (GTDB taxonomy): Bacteria > Bacteroidota > Bacteroidia > Flavobacteriales_D > Sanyastnellaceae > JAIBBG01. Next base: position 3,796 of record JBILCQ010000230.1, read on the forward strand.
AGGTACTTTCGAGTCGGTTGTAGATGACTTCTGCTTGTAGCAGTGTGGAACGATAGGCGATGTTTTTCAGTCCCAGCGATTTACCTGAATGAAGTAAATGAGTGAATTCCTGCTGCGATAAACCAACCCCGTTATGTGTCAGTTCAATGGTTATGGCCTCTGAAGTGGTTGCCAAATGAA
>JBILCQ010000031.1:0-13411 GCA_044353065.1 Flavobacteriales bacterium
ATGGAAAGCTCGACAAAGTATTGAACGGCACTAGAACCTTGGTTGAGCAGAAGAGGATGATGCGTTCAAACACTCCGCACGTTGTATTTCAGTTTTTGGTTGTTGCTCCCAATGAGCATCAAATTCCGGATGTGTTTAAGTTGGCCAATGAACTTGGCGTCGATGAGGTGCGCTTGAAAACAGCGCAGGTATATGATTACATTCATGGGAACCCATTATTGCCGAACGATGAACGTTATAGTCGGTATGTGCGAAAGGAAGATGGCTCATACCGAGTGAAAAACGCGCTGGATAATCAATGCTGGCGAATGTGGAGCGGATGCGTAATTACCTGGGATGGAAGAGTGGTGCCTTGTTGTTTTGACAAAGATGCGACCCATGCATTGGGCAATTTAAGTGAGCATACGCTGTCGGAAATTTGGAATGGTTCGGCATATGCTGCATTCCGGAAAAATCTGCTGAATTCACGATCGGAAATTGATATCTGTGCTAATTGCTCAGAAGGCACACGCGTGTGGACAGAAGCTTAATCACAAGACACTTGATACGTTCAAGTTTCTTTCTATATTTCGCCCATGCAAGTGCTGGAGTTCCTAAAGGAGTTGACCAATCCGGAGTCTATCATTCATCATGGAGGATTAGTGCTGCTCTTGCTTGTCATTTTCGCGGAAAACGGACTTGTGGTTGGATTTTTTCTACCGGGTGACTCTCTCATTTTTTTGGCAGGTCTCATATGCGGAACGAAGCCTGAGCTGCTTGGAACGGATATCACAACGCTTACAATTGCGATGTTTCTGGCTGCGGTTGCGGGAAGTTTGTTTGGTTATGTGTTTGGTCGAAGAGTAGGTCCGCCTTTATTTGAACGCAAGGATTCTATTCTGTTCAAAAGAAAATACCTGGATATCACGCAATCATTCTATGCCAAGCATGGCGGAAAGACGCTGGTGCTTGGGCGTTTTCTACCGATTATCAGAACCTTTGCGCCCATCATTGCGGGAGTCATTCGTGTTCCTGTTCCTACCTTCATGTTTTTCAATGTTGTGGGAGGTGCTCTTTGGATTTCATCCCTGAGTTTGATTGGTTATTTTCTGGGAACTCAATTCCCTGCCATTGAAAACTATGTCGGCTATATTGTAATAGGATTTATCGGTATTACTACCACACTGCTCATTCGAACGTATATCAAGCAACGGAAAGAGGTGAATGCGCGAAAGCACAAGCAGGGCGACGATGATGAGGCCCCTATATTGATGCCTTGATTTGTCAGAAGCAGCTGCTGATAACAGCTGCAATCAATTCTGTTTTACTGATTCCTTGAACACCCGCCTGTTGCGGGATGATGCTGGCTTCTGAAAATCCGGGAGTGGTATTCACCTCAATAACGAATATATCCCGACCGCGAATGATGTAGTCCACGCGAATCATACCCCGACAATCGAGTGCAGTGTAAATGGCTTCAGAATTAGCTTGAACGCGGGTGTAGATTTCCTTATCGATTCGCGCTGGTGTTATTTCTTCCGATTGTCCCTGGTACTTTGCTTCAAAATCGAAAAACTCTTTTTGCGATACAATCTCGGTAATGGGCAAGGCCATGATTTTTCCTTGCCATTGAATCACTCCGCAGGTTACCTCGGTGCCCTCAATGAATTCTTCTATGATAATTTGACTGTCGACTTGTAGCGCCAACTCTATCGCCTTATTTAAGTCTTCAGCTGCATTAACGCGTGATGTGCCGATGCTGCTTCCGCCACAGTTCGGTTTTACAAAACAGGGAATGCCAACACTCTCTATGATTTGCTCTGTTGAATAGGAATCGGTTCGCTTCAGTGTAAGACTTTTGGCAACATGAAAGCCGTATGTCCCCAACACCCGAGTTGTCATTTTCTTATTGAAGGTGAGTGCCATGTTGAGTGTGTCACCGGTGGTTGTCGGAATACCGAGTAATTCGAAATAGCCCTGAAGAATACCATTTTCACCGGGTGTTCCGTGAATAATCATGAACACGCCATCGAAGCTAGATTCGCTTCCATTGACTGCCACACTGAAGTTGCCTTTGTTTACCGGCACATTACCTTGCTCTGTTTCAGCATACCAATTTTCGTGAGTTATCACAATCTTGGTTGGCTCATACAGGTCGCGATCGATGTTGTTCATTATCATCTGAGCACTGCGCATGCTGACAACTGATTCACCGCTGTATCCGCCACAAACAACTGCTATTCGCTTCTTCATAGGACTTTCTTTGTTGTTTCAAATTTCAGCTTTGAATGGTTTGAATCATTCATTTCGCAAAGGGCGTTTGAACACATGCAGGTTGATAGCAAGCTGTTTCCTTGTTATCATTGCCGACTAAACTATTTACGATGTTCAAACAACTAGTTATCGTGGCATTTTGTGCCATAGCAATAGGAGGTCAAGCATATGCGCAAGCGACAAATTCAGCAGGCCCATATACCTTCACTATCACCAAGGAAAATGTGGTTGGCTCAGTCGAGAATCAATGTCAGACAGGCACATGCTGGAGTTTTGCTACAGTGTCTTTCTTGGAAGCCGAGGTGTTGCGCAAAGGAGGAAAGTCTATCGATTTGTCAGAGATGTATAATGTGCGTAAAACCTACCCGGTGAAGGCCGATGCCTTCGTACGCTATCAAGGTAAACAGCAGTTTGGCCCCGGGGGGCTTAGTCACGATGTGTTGCGCATAGTGGCCGAGCACGGCATTGTGCCGCAATCTGCCTATTCAGGAATGAAGTCCGGTGTGACCGAGCATAATCACGGTGGACTGGATGCGCTGCTCGAATCAACGGTAAAGACGGTTCTTGATAAAAAATTGAATGAAGAGGGTTCAGCTTGGAAGAATTCTATTGAAGGAATTTTGGACGCTGAAATTGGCGCGGCACCAACGTCATTTGAGTATAATGGGAAGAAATACACACCTGCTCAATTTCGTGATGAGCTGAAAATAAATCCGGCCGATTACATCAGCATTACTTCATTTACGCACCATCCGTATTACTCCTCGTTCGTTCTGGAAGTGCCGGATAACTGGGCGAAAGGAAGCTTTTACAATGTTCCGTTGCAAGATCTCGAGAAGATTACGGAGCATGCGTTGGACAACGGTTACACAATCGCCTGGGATGCAGATGTTAGTGAGAAGGGGTTTTCCTATTTGCAAGGTTTAGCTGTGTTGCCTGCAACGATGCCTAAGAAGGAAGAGTGGTGGACAGTCGTGCATCCGGAAATGACGCCAACGGCTGAACTCAGACAAGATGCCTTCGATCGTTTTGAAACAACGGATGATCACTTGATGCACATTACCGGTAAATCCAATGACCAACTAGGAAACACTTATTACATCACTAAGAATTCGTGGGGCGTTACCAACCCGTTCAAGGGATACTTACATGTCTCCAAGAATTACTATCTCATGAAAACGGTTGGTATCGTAGTGCACAAGGATGCTATCCCCGCTGAGATTCGAACAAAACTTGGCTTGAAGTAATCGATGAAAAAGTTTGCAGCGCTCTCCCTATCGGCAAAAATCTGGCGCATCGTCTGGCTGTCGGTCGTGCTTTTTTTTGCGATCACGCTCTTTTGGGTAACGGCATTGAAGTGGGTGAATCCGCCAACTACATTTTTGCAACTGACCACTGATTGCCCTTCCGGTGTAGAGTTTCATAAGCAATGGGTGGATGGCGATAAGATTTCGAACTACATGAAACTGGCCGTCGTGGCTAGCGAAGACAATAACTTCATGAAGCACGGCGGTATCGATTGGGGTGCGGTAGAAAAGGCGCGCAAATACAACGAGACCGTCGGAAAGAAAAAGGGCAAGTATCGCGGAGCAAGCACAATCACGCAGCAAACAGCGAAGAATGTTTTCCTCTGGCCCGGACAATCGAAATTGAGTAAGTGGATACGCAAAGGTTTTGAAGTCTATTTCACCTATCTGATTGAATGGATTTGGGGTAAAGACCGAATCATGGAGGTGTATCTAAATGTCATTGAAATGGGACCGTGTAAGTTCGGCGTAGGCGCGGCGGCCCAAGATTATTTTGGAGTTTCTGCATCCAATCTGACTCGCGACCAGGCAGCGCTCATTGCCGCTTGTCTTCCGAATCCGAAGAAGTACAGTGTCTCAAAGCCGGGCGCTTATATGAAGAAGCGTCAAGCTCAAATTGCCCGACTTACGCGACTCATCGGTGATGATTATTTCAAGCGTTACGGAAGTGATATGGCAAAGGAACAACGCGAAGCAGCTGAGCGAGACATAGAGGAAAAGATTGAGCAATTGCCTGAAGAAGATGTGCCAACTATTGTTGAAGAGAATGAAGAAGCGGACACTCCACAAGAGCAACAATCGCCGCGAGAAGTCGAGAATTCTTCTATCGATGGAGGCGAGTCGCTAAAAGAACCAGTCGACACGACGATAGCGCCCTAGAATCCGAATAATCCACCAACCCGAAATATCGGGTTGCTGTAGGGGGAATTCGGGTCTTGGATGAGGTCATACATGATCATGGCGCTGAAGCCGATTCTACCACCACTGTTGTATCCCGCACCAACAAGCCATACAGGAACATCTACGGCTGCATTTCGTCCAAATTGGTCAGATGCCTCTCTGCGCAAGAGCTCAAATTCAGTGTGAGCAATAATGGTTTTTACGATGTATGCGCGGCTCCACAAACTACTGCCATACATCGTTTCTCTGTAGCCACCGGAGGAGATATACGTTAGGTTGAATCCAACACCATTCACCCACCAGTCATTCATGCGATAGCCAATCATGGGGTTGGCCATAAGGTAGGTTGGATTGCCGAAGAACCCACCCATGTTTCCGCCGAATACAAGCCGGTCGCGAAAGGGGATTTTTGCCTCGGGAGATTGCTTCTTTATGGATGATGAGGCGTAATCTTCTTCTGTTGTTCTCTGAGCGCCGACCGGTGAAGCAAGCGATAGTAAAGCGAAAAAGAGAATGGTTGAGAAACGCATAGTCAAAAATAAGATGTGTTCGCAGTGGAAAATGAATTCTTCATTTTCTTCGCATCAAAGTTTGAATGACACATGAGTGAATTGGAATTGGCAACCCGCATCGTTGACCGCATGTACAATCATGACCCAATGTCGCAATGGTTGGGTATAGAACGCGTGCAGGATGGCCCCGGTATTTCAGTGCTCCGTATGGCAGTGCGCAAGGAGATGCTCAACGGATTTTCAATTGCTCATGGTGGTATTTCCTATAGTCTCGCCGATAGTGCACTGGCCTTTGCCAGCAATGCGCATGGCATACAGGCAGTTTCCATCGAAACATCCATTGCCCACGTTGCTCAGGCACGCGAAGGCGATGTTCTTACAACGCGCGTTGAAGAGAAAAGTCTAACTGCACGAACAGGACTTTATCATATCGATGTAATTAATCAGGAGGGCAGGGTGGTTGCCTTCTTCAAAGGGACTGTTTTCAGAACCGGTAAACGCTGGGAGGTCTAGAGTTAGGGGCGATATTTCACCAGTTCTTTCGCAAAGCTTTTCCCTTGTTGCTCGATAACGATGTAGTAGTTACCTTCAGGGTAAGCCGACATGGCGATTGAGCGTTTGTACATTCCTTGACTGAGTGTTTGCTCGTCATACAGGAGTGTGTGTCCCTCTTTATCCTTTAAGACAACCGTAACCGGATCTTGTGAAGGCAATGAGAATTGAACTTCGATGCTGCCTGTGCCGGCGTTGGGAATGAATGAAAGTTGATCGAACGTAAGTGAGTTATGTGGCAATGAAAGGGCTTTAAATTCCGCTTCATCCATTTCCTCCAGTCGAAGTAAAGTACTCGGTGAAGGATTGTCAAAAGGGGTGATTTCGGTGTTGCCATTCAGATTTCTAAACAGCTCTTGCATCTGACGTTGAATATCGTCGGCGTCCATGTTGAATTCAAAGTCATAGAAATAGTTTCCTTCATCGTCCATGCCTTTGAAGTCATGGAAAATCTGAAAATCATCGGAAGTACTGGTCTTTCTTTTTCCTAACGCACCTGTTATTCTTCTTTCTTTTCCATCACGGAGAATAAGTATTTCAACCGATGTTTCCGGTTTGCATTTGCGCACAGACGCCGCTAAAGTTGCGAAGTCGCCAATGGCTTCTCCATTGAATTCGAGGACCACATCATCATCGAGCAAGCCCATGGCTTCTGCGGGTGAATTGGCCTCCACATGAATGCTAACACCTGCTGTAGCAGGCTTTCCGGAAGGAGTAACACCGAGAAAAGCGGCTTCACCTCCCATAAATCCGTCTTGAGATAGATTGAATGGTTGCATAAAACCGAGCGAATCGTCCATTTCCGGATTGAACATGAAGATCGAATCGGGCCCTAGAAACAAGTTGAATTGATTTGCTGTTGATTCAAACTTGGCAGCGGGTTCAATAATGGCCTTTATTTTTTTTCGCTTGCCTTCACGCTCAACCAAGAGATTGAGTGTTCCGCCTGCAGCAGAGCAGTTTTGCACGTGTTCTATTACTTGTTGTGTGGAATGAATATCTTCTTTGTTTATTTTTAAAATGACATCGCCGGGTTGAAGTCCTGCCTTCACAGCCGGTGTGTTCGGAATCACCTCAGTAATAGATATTGATTTATCACTATCGCATTTGCGCTGCTTGCAGGGTATCTCGCGTAACATAACTCCCAGAGAGGGTTTCCGCTGCGATGAAATGACGCCGGGAAAACCTTGCATTCCGAATGGCCGTTTCCCTTGCTTAGTATCTTGGAAGTCTCCTTCCGACAGTATGCTAATCTCTATTTGTTGATCGAGCACGCCTTCTTGTTGAAGGGGCTGTGCATTGATTTCTTTCAGCACGTCTTCAAGACTATTGCTGTCATCAATAATCACTTCACGCGTTTCTTCCGATTCTATCCCGTTTACATTTTTCTTAATACGGATCTGCGCCTTTTGTTGAGCCCACATTCCTCCCGTAATCATGCAACCGAAGCAGAGAGTAAATAGAAATGTCTTTTTCATTTGAAATTCGTTGACTGAGTCGCGAAAATAAATCGGTGAGTGTTCGCAGGGGTGTTAATACAATCCAAAAGTCTGTTAATCTCAGTCTTTGAAAAACCAGAGCATATGCCGCTGAATCAAATGCACATCGGTGTAATAGAAATGAATAATATCCTTGTAGGAATAACCAAGTTTCGACATGCGCATGGCGCCCTCTTGGCACAGGCCAACTCCATGTCCAAATCCTTTTCCGGTGAACACGACTTCATTCTCCTGATAATCGATTTCAAATTGGGTGGAACGAAGTTTTAGATCCGTTCGCATTGACCTTCGAGGAATTTGAAGGTTTTCATCATGATGATACATCGGGTTGCAATCGCCCAAAATGCCACCATCACTCAACGATGCTAGATCATTACTTCCTCTTTTCTGTTTGATATACGAGTTCCACTTTTCTCTCGAAATGCTTTTCTGCCAGTGGCTATTGGGCATGTGAACACAAAAGGTATCACAACGTCCCACCAGGTAGGGAACGGGTTTCGACCATGCAACTTCTGCGTTGACGGTGTTGCCGCCGCAATTGCTGTGAAACGCTGCGGTAATAAGATTGATTTCGTGGTCGACAATCACAATGTCTTCAGTGGCTTTCGTTGCTTTCTCCGCCAGGGGCTCTCTGCGTGGCTTGCCATGATATACTTGGCAGTGTGTTCCATCGCAGATTTCAAAACCCGAATCAAGGTGTCTACTTCGATTGTTGAGCGCGTATGTCCGACTAATGACAGCCTGCACTTTGTAATACTCCAGCTCATTTCCGGCACCACTTTCGGCTTCAATAACTCCGGCCACATAATCTTCGATATCAATACGATTAACAAGTTGTAAATGGCCATTGATGCTGAACGCAATCAATTCGCCTGCATAGAGACGGTTACTTGTTTTTTGTCCGGCCGGTTGAGCCTTAAATGCAGCGCCTAGATGTTCTGATTTCCAGGTCAGTTTTTTATTTCCTGAATAGTTTTTCCCCGAGAAAAAAACATTGACCTTTCCACTGATTGCTGTGATATCGGCGGTTTGGCCTTTCGCAATTGTAAATAACACGTTGCCTTCAGACATTACCTGATAATTTCCTTCAACAGGACTAATACTGCAACGGAGATAATTGGACTGGCAATGCATGCCAATAAGTATAGGATCGGCCCATGCCGTAACACTGCCAAGTAACATCAAATGCACGAGAAGCCACTTCATCATGAAGGGCAAATTAGACTTGATTTTACCGGCTTATTTTGCGAGATTCAAGAATTTTCAACATCGCGATGGCAGTTCGTGTAGATGCTCCCGGTCCTCCCAACAAGGTGTGTAATTTTTCGTAGTTGCGTTGAATTTCATTTCGTTTGTCGCCTGCGATTAAGAGGGAATCAAGCTCTGCTTTTAGTCTTTGCTCGTTGAGATCGTGCTGGATGAGCTCAACGATTGCCGGCTTATCGAGAATCAGATTGACCAGGGAGATGTATTTAATCTTAACCAATCTTTTCGCGATTGCATACGAGATAGAAGAGCCCTTGTAGCACACCACTTGTGGCACTTTATAAATACCGGCCTCGAGCGTTGCTGTTCCGCTTGTGATTAGTCCTGCGTCGGCATGTCGTAATATCTCCGAGGTCTGACCGAAAAGAACGGTCATCGTTTTATCTCCGGCCACACTTCTGTAAAATGTGTCGGATTGAGATGGCGCCCCTGCTACCAAAAATTGATGATGAGGGAAATGTTTAGTCATTTCCAGCATGACAGGAAGCATGGTCTTGATTTCCTGTTTGCGACTGCCGGGGAGCAGAGCAATGATGGGTTTATTGCTGAGGTTGTTTCTTCGTTGAAATTCAGCTTTTGTCTCTGAGCTTTGACTAATCTGATCCAGCAAGGGATGCCCAACAAAAGTGACCGGCATGTGTCGTTCTTCGAAATACTCTTTTTCAAACGGTAGCACAACAAACAAATGCTCGATGTGCTTTTTCATGGCATGTATTCGATTTTCTTTCCACGCCCAGACCTGCGGTGCGATGTAATACAATACAGGTATACCATGCTCATGAGCCCATTTTGCTATCCGCAGATTGAATCCGGGGTAGTCTATGAGAATGAGCGCATCGGGCTGAAAAGCCGTAATGTCTTCTTTGCAAAATCGAATGTTACCGAGTATGGTACGAAGGTTAAGTAATACCTCATAAAACCCCATAAACGCAAGGTCGCGAAAGTGCTTCACCAAATGAGCACCTTCCTTTTGCATCAAGTCTCCGCCCCAGCAGCGGATTTCCAGGGAACTTTGTTCAGCCCGAAGTCCCTTAATGAGATTGCTTCCATGCAAATCTCCCGATGCTTCGCCGGCGATTATATAGAGCTTCAATGGTTGTGATTATTTAGTAAAGCCATGCGATTACGGCGACCGAAAGTACCAAAACAATGATAAGGCCCTTGCAAAACTCCTCATATCCTCTGCGGATGAGAACGAAAAATAGGAGGACATCCATAAGCATGGAAAACGAGATTATTCTGCTCTGAAAATCTTGTAAGGCCGAACCAAGGAATACATCTGTTACAAATTGGCTGAAAAATATGCCGTTGAAAAGGGAAAATCCTAGGCCGAAGATGCAAAAGCCAATCAAGGCACCAACGATACCTCCGATGATTCCAAATCCAACATGATTGATTCGACTCTTGGTCATAGATTCCATTTTTTTAATTCCTGCATGGTGTTATATGCGGTAAGGTCGAAGTGAACCGGAACAACCGAAACAAAATGATTGGCCAATGCTATTTCATCCGTGTCCAATCCTTCATCCATCAGTTTGAACTCTCCTGTTAACCAGTAATAGGGTTTTCCGAAAGGATCTGTGCGCACGTCGAAATTATCTTCCCAATACCCTTTGGCTTGATGACAAATACGAATACCGGCGATTGAAGAGGGAATGCCTTTCGGGATGTTGACGTTTAGACAGGTGTCTTTGGGGATTCCGTTGCTAAGAGCGGCCGAAACGACTTTCGATACAACTTGTTTAGACGCCTCGAAATCGGCGTCAGCGCTATGGTCGAGCAGGGAAAATCCAATGGAAGGAATGCCTTCAACAGCCCCTTCAACAGCAGCCGACATCGTTCCGCTATAAATCACGTTGATACTCGAGTTTGATCCGTGATTGATACCCGAAACGACGAGATCAGGTTTGCGATGCATTACTTTGTAAATAGCAAGCTTCACGCAGTCAACCGGAGTGCCGCTGCAAGCAAACGCGGCCTCAACAGGCAAGTCGTATTTCAATGGGTGGAGACGCAGCAGGTTATTGATGGTAACAGCGTGGCCCATGCCCGATTGCGGCTTATCGGGAGCAACCACAACCACGTCGCCAAAGGGTAAAACAGCTTCCGTTAAGGCAAGAATACCTTTGGAGTATACGCCATCGTCGTTGGTTACTAAGATGAGCGGGCGATTATTCGACGATTTCATGCAACAAACATACATCGCATAGGCCTGATACTGGTCGGGTTGCATTTTGGTCTACTTATGTTGTAGTAAACCTCTTACTTTCGCTTCAATCTCGAGTTTAAATGATTAGGAAGAAGAAAATTGTAATTGTTGAAGATCATTTGATCATTCAAGAATTGCACAAGCAATATGTAGAAGATTTGGGGCATGAAGTTGTTGCCTGCTTTACAAACGGAGATGAGGCCATTCATTACTTTCAAGAAAGTTCAGCTGATTTGGTGCTCATGGACATTCGTTTGGAAGACGCTATGGATGGTATTGAAGTAACGAAGCGCATCCAGGAATTGAAGCCGGTACCGGTGGTTTACATTACGGGGAATACAGAGGATACCAATTTCAGAAGAGCCATGGAAACAAGCATGGCCGGTTTTATTTCGAAACCGGTTTCGCAAAGTGAGCTCGAAAACGTAATTGATTCATTAAATGATCTGACCAGCTCTATCATTTATGCCGAGAAAATTCAAAAGGCAATTTTTCCACAGCGAAAAGATTTTGATGCCTTGTTTGAAAATATAGTTCACATCAACCGCCCGATGCACATTATCGGTGGTGACTTTCCTTTCCTTCAGTATTTCCCCGAGAATCAGACAATCGTTGGTGGACTTGGCGATTGCACAGGTCATGGTGTTCCCGCAGCTCTATTGTCGGTTCTCTGTCATGAAATCATATCCAACATCATTCGGCGAACTCAAAAATTGTCAGAAATCGCTTACGATCTGAACACCTCGCTGATCAATAACTTGGCGAAAATGAATACGACTGATGGTGTAAACGATAGTCTCGATTTGATTGTTTTCAAAATTGACATTCCAGCGAATGTCATACAAATTACAGGATTCAAAATGGGATTCGTGCATTGGAAATCCGCAGAGCGTCAATTGCACTACCATAAATTCAAGGGCCGGTCTTTGGGTGTTCCTATGAATCAGGAGGATATTCAAATGGTGGAATCGACTTTTGCTGCTGATGATCAGTTCTTTTTTTACAGTGATGGAATTACCGATCAGTTCGGAGGACCGGCGTCCAAGAAACTCTCCACGAAAGGGCTTTTGAATATTATTCAAACCATAATGACAGAGTCACCGCAAAATAGAGAGCGAGAAATTAATCTGTTACTGCGTCGCTGGCAAGGAATGAATGTTCAAACGGACGATATGCTCATGCTTGGACTTTCGCCTTGGAACGTAAAGCGCTTCCAATAATTCGAGTTGAGCCAGTCCATTTGAAAATTGGTATTGTCAATGTTAGGTAAGGAAGACTTGACATGAATTAAGTTCTTGAACAGCGTGATTCATCTAATACGGGAGATTCCTTCACTTAAACTGAATTATGGGAAGAACCAATGTTTAGCTTTTAAGGATGAAGCCGCAGCAAAACTTCTCTATCCATTGAGTGAATTGCCAATTGCGTTGAGCAATGAATTGCACTAATATGCACATGATTTTTAGCATTCTTAGCGAGTGCATTTTTGTTTAAGTTCGACCTTTTTTATTCCTGATTGCCACTGATTATGCAGAAAAATGTAGTTGTTGTTGTAGATGATGACCTTACAATTTTGGAACTTCTTCGTTATCAAATTACAGATGCGGTAGGAAGTTCATGTGATGTAGAGTTGGCCACAAGCGGAAGTGAAGTTGATGAGCTATTAAACAGTTTGATTCTGCAATCACGTGAGGTTAAGGTGCTTGTCACAGATTATTTTCTCGATGATTGCACGGGAATCGACATTATTGAGCGTGTATTAAAGCTTTACCCGAATTGCTCAACGGTTTTGCTTACGGGCCAGCATCAGCGCGATGTAGAGCGCATCACCACGACCAATATTTCCCCGGATCGCTATTTTTCCAAGCCATGGAATTCATTTGAGTTGAAGTCACACTTGAATAATTTAATCTCAAACGCAACTAAAGATTAAAATGGCTCGAGGTGAAGAAGAAAAGCATTGGTTATTGAAGCGCCAGCTTCAAGGGGAAGCGGAACATTCCATTCCGAAATCCTTGCTTGATGCTGTCAACAGAGCTTATCGTGTCTTTGACGACAATTATCTTCGCATAAAGCTTATCCTGCGTCGTAAAATTTATCAGCTGGTAGAAGCAAATGCCAAACTGCAAGAGTTGTTGAACGAAAGGCAGCAACAGCTCGATTCGGACAGAGAGCGTCTGCAGAAACTCCTATATAATTTTAATCGCGCGGAAGTAATTTCTAATCAGGGAAGTTTTACCTGGTACAACGATGCACGACGCATCGAGTTTTCTGATAATTTGCTCTTGCTCCTTGGGTTAGATATTTCAGTGAGAAGTTTGTTTTCCATGCTTCGCAAATTTGAGGCGCCGGAGCTCATCACGGATGCTTTGAAAGCTGCAACTCCGGCAACACACGAGGTTAAATTGTATAATTTGAAATTGAAGAATGACGCCCGCTTTTTCGAAATGGAAGCGCATGTGGCGTTTGATGAGCATCATAATACTATCTCGGTTTCAGGTATAGTGAAAGAAAATACTCGATTGGTCCATGTAAATAACCGAGCGGAAGATCAAAAGCAGTTTTATGAATCTATCTTGAATAACATACCCGTCGATATCGCGATTTTTAATCATGAGCACAAGTATTTGTACCTTAATCCGATTGCTGTTCGCAATCAGGAGGTCCGCGATTTTTTGCTTGGAAGAGATGATTTTGACTACTGCTCCATTAAGAACATTGATCCCAGTAAAGCCCGCGAGCGCAGAGCTATGTTCATAAGGGCGCGGGAGTCAAAAACGACGGTGGAATTCGAAGATGTCAATATTCATCAGGATGGAACTTACAAATTTGTATCCCGACGTTTCATGCCGGTTTTAACACCGAATAATGAATTTGCATTTATGCTTGGTTATGGGGTTGATATTACCCCCA
>JBILCQ010000231.1:0-3971 GCA_044353065.1 Flavobacteriales bacterium
TGCTGGCGCCGTAATAGTTAGGGTTGCACATCGGAGAGTTTTGAAATATTGCCGTTCTGGGTTTAAACACTTTCTCTAAAAAGTTTTTTTCTTGGGCTTCTGAGCATTACTTTCGCGCCCGAATTTTAACCGATTACGATGTCTCAAAACACAGGTAAAGTTGCCCAAATCATCGGTCCGGTAGTGGATATTTCCTTCCCGGCCGGCCAAAAACTACCCAACATTCTTGACGCGCTTGTTATCAAGCGACCTTCAGGTGATCTGATCCTTGAGTGCCAGCAGCACATTGGTGAAGATACTGTCCGTGCTATTGCTATGGATGCTACAGAAGGTCTGCAGCGTGGTCAGGAAGTAATTTCAACCGGTGCTAGTATCACTATGCCGGTGGGTGATGCCATCAAGGGCCGACTGTTCAACGTGGTAGGTAACTCCATCGATGGAATGCCTGAAGTTAGCAAGGCAGGTGGTTATTCTATTCACCGTCAACCACCCCGTTACGAAGATCTTTCAACTTCAACTGAAGTTCTTTTCACCGGTATCAAGGTTATCGATTTGATTGAACCCTATGCGAAAGGTGGTAAAATCGGATTGTTCGGTGGAGCCGGTGTGGGTAAGACGGTTTTGATTCAGGAATTGATTAACAACATTGCGAAGGCATACGACGGTCTTTCAGTATTTGCCGGAGTTGGTGAGCGTACTCGTGAGGGTAATGACCTGCTCCGTGAAATGATTGAAGCTGGTATCATCAAATACGGCGAAGAATTCATGCATGGCATGGAGAAGGGCGACTGGGACGTTAGTAAGGTAGATGCTAAGGAGTTGGAGAAATCTCAGGCTACTTTCGTGTTCGGTCAAATGAATGAGCCGCCCGGAGCTCGTGCCCGCGTAGCCCTCTCAGGTCTGACAGTAGCAGAGTACTTCCGTGACGGCGATGAGAAATCAGGCGGTCGCGATATTCTTTTCTTTATCGATAACATCTTCCGTTTCACTCAGGCAGGATCAGAGGTTTCGGCACTTTTGGGTCGTATGCCTTCTGCGGTGGGTTATCAACCTACGCTCGCTACGGAAATGGGTCTCATGCAAGAACGAATCACTTCTACTAAGCGTGGTTCTATTACGTCGGTACAAGCGGTATATGTTCCTGCGGATGACTTGACTGACCCAGCTCCGGCAACTACGTTTGCTCACTTGGATGCTACTACCGTATTGAGCCGTAAGATTGCGGAATTGGGTATCTATCCTTCGGTTGACCCACTCGATTCTACATCACGAATTTTGACTCCTCAAATTGTAGGTGAAGAGCACTACCGCTGCGCGCAGCGCGTGAAGCTGATCCTCCAGCGCTACAAGGAGTTGCAAGATATCATTGCGATCCTCGGAATGGACGAATTGTCTGAGGAAGATAAACTCTCGGTATTCCGTGCCCGTAAAGTGCAGCGCTTCTTGTCGCAGCCGTTCCACGTTGCCGAGCAGTTTACCGGTATTAAGGGTACACTCGTTCCTATTGAAGATACGATCAAGGGCTTCAACATGATTCTTGATGGTCACTGCGATGATATTCCTGAATCAGCATTCAACCTCAAAGGAACTATCGAAGAGGCCATTGAAGCAGGTAAGAAAATGTTGGCGGAAGCTGCTGCTCGTTAATTAGAACTGAACCTACATGAAAGTTGAAATCATCACCCCGGAAGCTACTCTCTTCGAAGGAGACGGAAGCTTTGTTTTCTTGCCTGGAAGCGACGGCAGTCTGGGTGTGTTAAACAATCACGCTCCTCTCATTTCTTCATTGAAAAAAGGGACCGTTCGAGTAAAGGATAACGCCGGAAAGGAACATCGTTTCGATGTAAAGGGCGGAACGGTGGAGGTTTTCAATAACAAAGTGACGATTTTGGCAGAATAACCGTTCTCAAATACAAAATGAAAAAAGGACCATTATATTGGTCCTTTTTTGTTGGTTTTCAGCGAAATAAAAACACGTCTCCAACGTATCTATTTGCCGAATCCTTCAGTATAAACGTGTCTAGTTGAGTAAGCGGATAGCCGCCTTTAATCGACGTGCAACGTTTTGTGTATTGAATAGAGTCATTGTATATACTTTTGTGTCCTTAACCGGACAAACTGAAAACCCTCGAATCATGAGAATTCTCGGGATATTGCTTGCATTCGTATTACTGAACTTCGCATCTACAAGTGCGTTGTCTCAGGTTCCTGCTGCAGGCACATCTTTCTGGTTGGGTTTCATGACTAATTCCGATGATGGTCCTAACGACGATTTAGTCGTTACTATTTCCTCAGAATTTGCCACTTCCGGTGTGATTGAGATTCCTGGACAAGGGTGGAGTCAAGTCTTTTATGTGGATGCCCAATCCAGTACTCAGGTATCCTTGCCTGATGATCTCGCAGAAGTAAGTTCAGATCAATTGGTTGAATCGAAGTCAATTCATATCCAAAGTTTGGGTCCTGTAACGGTGCAAGCATTGAACTATGCGGAAAGCAGTGCCGACGCCACCAGAATTCTTCCTCAAACAATGCTGGGTACGAAATACTTCGCAGCAAGTTATCGCGGGCTTGCCGATTATAGCTCCGAACTTTTGATAGTGGCAACCGAAGATGGAACCGAGGTACAGATTATTCCCAGCACAACAACCAGCGCAGGCAATGTCGCCAATGTCCCCTTCTTGGTTCAATTGGATGCCGGTGCGTGCTATCGGTTGGAGGCCTCCGGCACAAGTGACTTGACCGGTACACAGATTACGGCAACTGCGGTGAGTGGAAAGTGCAGGCCATTCGCAGTATTCGCCGGAGCAGGTTGCGCGAACATCCCTCTGAATTGTTTTCAGGCGTGCGACCATTTGTATGAGCAGTTGTACGATTTGGAAAAATGGGGGACCGATTACATCATTACTCCCTTTGGATTTAATGTAAGTCCTGACTATAGCAGCATTGGTCAGCCGCGATACACCTATCGTATAATGGCCGCCCAGAATGGTACTTCCGTAACGATTGACAACGTGACAGCGATAACTCTCCAGGCCGGCGAGTTTGTTGAATACAATGGAGAAAGTCAGACTCATTGCATCCATTCCTCTCAGCCGGTTGCAGTGATTCAATACATGCAAGGTATTTCATGCGGTGGTAATGGTGATCCCGCCATGGTGATGCTAGATCCGCTGAATCATACCGTAACGTCGGCTAGATTTTATGTACCCAATTCACCGATCATCAATGAGCACTATCTGAATTTGATAGTATCTGCCGATGCCTTGGGACAATGCTGGCTTGATGGCGCATTAATTCCGGTCAATCAGTTTTCGTCCGTTGCAACCTGCTCCGGATATTTCGAATGCTCCCTTGAGGTGAATGCCGGTAATCACCGTATCAATTGCCCATCGGGGTGCTCAGGTATTCTCTATGGTATTTCGAATGATGGTGTCAGCACTACAAGTTACCTTTCCAGCTTAGCGGTGGATGTTCATGCACCACCCATTATATGGGAGCAAACGGTGTGTTCATCAGCTGACGTTGAATTGGTGGTGCCCAGCGATTATAGTTCACCTCAGTGGTATTATGCGAATGATTTATCTTCCGTTTTATCGACAGAATCTACACTTCCTATTCCATCACCGTTCGCGAATGCTGCCTATGAGTTGAGAGCGCTCAATGTCTTGTCGGGCTGTGTTGATACGTTTTATTATAGCGTTGAATCACCCAACGGAATTGCGGTTAGTATTGTTCAAGATCAGATAAGCGTTTGCTCGTTTGAGACAATAACATTAACGGCTGTTTCGAACGAGCCCAATGCTTTCTATTTGTACAATTGGAGTGCAGATAATGAATTGTTGGGACTTACCACTTCGAGCATCATCGTTGAGACCGACGAAAATGTAGATTATTCGGTGACCGTCACGACTCCTTCCGGATGTGCACAATCGACAAGTTCTCTCGCTTTGGTTGTGGATCAGGGAAATGTT
>JBILCQ010000233.1:0-3953 GCA_044353065.1 Flavobacteriales bacterium
AAAATTAAACTCTACTCCACCTCTTCCTGCTGTTGCGACTGCCAATTTGGAGATATTGAAATCATAGCTCAACCCAAATTGGTAGTTCCCATATTCAACCATTCCTGTCGTAATAATGGCATCACGAAGTCTATAGTTAAGGCCTCCAAACACAGCATAATTCTTCACAAGCCCAGTGTATTTTGAATTGCCGTTAACGGTGAGTCGGACCAAAGAACCAACATTCAAATTCTCGTGTGGTCCCTGCTTGTAGAAGGCGAAATTTGGCGCAAGAGCTAATGACGAATTGGGTATGCTCCATAATGCGTTGCCATGTAAAACCATTTTAACATAAAGTTCCTCTTCAAAGCTGTCAGAACCAAAAGCATAACTTGGTGTTGTAATATGATGAAACGCCACTCCAACATTCAACTGCCTGTAGTTGTTATCGACAACATTGACATCGGCAGAAGTGTTATTCAATGTGTAATAAATACCCGCATTGACGTCGGCAAATCCAAAACTCTGCTGGGTTGATGTTTCACCCGAAGCTAACGCTGAATTATGAGAATTCCCGTCGTACTGACTTCCCCATTGTAGCTTCGAAAAGTCAACAAAGCGTGACATATACATGCCTTGTAATCCAAAACCGAGATGTTGGTATTGCGATAATTTTATATGATAGGTAGCATTCAAACCCACTGCATTGGTGCGCATGTTAGCATCACCTGCTTTGTCATTGAATGCGAGCAAACCGGCTCCCCAAAAACCACGTCGTGTTTTATTAGCATCCCCAAACCGCGTGTTGGCTGCTACCATAAATGTTTTAAAGGGATTGGTAACAGCACTCCATTGATTGCGATGAGTTACGGTTACATCACGCGTATAGAGTCCTCCCGATGAAGCCGCGTTCAAGAGCAAGGGCGACATTGTAAACTGTGACATGTGAATGTCCTGCCCCTTCATAGTTGCGAAGCAGAGCATCAAAATCAATATGTAGCCTAACTTCTTCATCATCTTATTACAGTTACATTTCCTTTGCGCGTGAACGATTCACCATTCACCAAAGTGCCATCGAAATAGTAAACAAAAACACCGGCATCTACCTTTTTACCTTGGTAATTTCCATCCCAACAATCATCGAAACTGTCACCTTCAAATACCATTTCTCCCCATCGGTCAAAAACACGCAACCTCATTTCGGCAAAACACTCTTCACCGAAGACATGAAAACAATCATTCATTTCATGTCCACCTCTTTCCGGAGCGAATGCATTCGGAATAAAGAAAGATTGACATTCGTCTATTACCTCCACTTTTAAACACGCAGTGCTCGCACAACCGAAATCCGATATTGCTTGCACACAGTAAGTAGTTGTTTCAGACGGCGATGCAATTGGGTCATCACAAATCTCACACGACAAGGTACTTGATGGCGTCCAATAGTAATTCACACCTCCTTCCACCTGTAGTGTAGCCTGACCACCCAACGTTATGGTCGTGTCTCCGCTTGTTGTTATTTGCGGCAGTGGAGTCGCCTCTACTGTAATCATTGCCGTATCTGTGCAAATCCCTGATAAGGCCACGACGTAATAGATGGAGGTTTGCCCAGGATTAACCGTGATGGCTGAACCTGTCTCTCCCGTGCTCCAAACGAACGAATCACCACCTTCCGCAAAAAGTTCAGCAGGGCTTGAGGCACAAACTTGAGTATCACCAAATACGCTGACTGATGGAGGCATCTGAACTTCTATTTCAAATGAAACAGTTGAATAGCATTCACCATTCCAACCACCAACAATGAGCTCCTCGCTTTCGGAAGGTCTGATGATGTTTTCAATGCAATTGGTGCAGCCTATCAATTCATCGTTTGACCAAATAATACTATCGGAACCACTTACAGCAATTAGAGCACTATCGCCCAAACAAATAGCATTAGGAGCTACAATATCCAAATCAGGCGGAGCATTCACTGTAAAGTAAATACTATCCCGCGAAAAGCAAGCTTCGTTACTTCCGGTAAGCACCACCCATGAGTCTTCCATAGGAGCAATATCTACCATGGTACCCTCTGTTGAAATAAGATCTCCCGAGTGCGAATTCCAACTGTAATTACCCGCTCCATCCGCAATAAGCATCATAGTATCTCCCTCGCATACCTGAATGGAATCTGCCTCAGGAATAATGCTCACCAATACTTGTGGCACATATGTAAGTAATACGCGCACTAAGGAGTCACAACCTAATTGGCCTTGTAAATACACCTCATACTCACCTGCTTCATTTACAACCGTTGCATCCGGTAATTGATACTGGTCGCCTGCGCAGGCTACAGCCGCAAACTCGCTTTGCAACTCAGGTAATATCGCTACCGAGTAATTCACTATGGAATCGCAAGAATTTGAAGCAACGAGTTCCACTGTATAGAACCCACTTTCAGCTGCAACTTCACCATTACCTAAATCGAACACTTCACCGTAACACAATGGTGGAACTTGTACATTCGATACAATTGGTGAGCTTACCTGGATCTCATACATGATTAGAGAATCACATCCTGTTAGCGACGTCAAGACTATTTCGTACATCCCCGTGCTATCCCCTATTGTTCCATCGGGGAAGGTGTAACTCAAATCAGGACAAAGTTGAATTATCTGCGGCTCCATCACGATTTCGTCCAGCTCAATGAATGTCCATACCACAGAAGAATCACAGCCATGAGTTTCGGATGAGTATGTCAGCGTTATTGTAGTATCGTTTGTAATAATAATTCCATCGAGGAATTCATAAGGGATATCGTTGCAAATGGCGATAGCGGGCATAACTGTCGTGACTGAAGGCCAAACGGTAACATTCACCGTGTCATAATCTACACAAGCACCAATGCTTGCCGTTAAGTAATATGCTCCATTATCGGCAGTCGATGCGTTGGAGATAACCACATCCAAACCGGTAGTCTGGAACCCATTCGATCCTTCCCATTCATAAACCGCAGATGGAAATGCCGATGCACTCAAAGAAACAGCAGCACCCTCACAAGCTTCTACATCTGCGCCTGCGCTAGCCACAGGAACTTGTGTAACGGCAACGGTGGCCGTCTCACTCAATAACTCAATGCAATTTGCGCGAGCAACTTGAACAAGCGAAAAAACAACATCAGAAGCAGGTGCCGAAACGATTATCGTTTCATTTCCCGATGGGCCTATAGTAAGTGTTTGAGCATTGTCTGTATTAATGAAGAAAGTAACAACGTCGTCTGTTTCTCCTGATATTAAGAAAACCGCATCTTCGTTACTACAGATATCGCTAACGGCAGTCACATTTGCGAAAGGAACTTCGAGATCTTCCGAAATTTCTATGACAGCGCTTCCTATACAACCGCTCACACTCGTCACATCCACAGAATAAGAACCAGCAGCGCTTAGTGTTATTTCAGCTTCTGAACCTATCGGCTGTCCCGCATCATCTATCCAAAGGTAGCTTACAGCCCCCATCATAAGATCACTCGCCACCAGACTGATGGAAGTAACCTCACATGAAAGTTCTGTCGAATTCGAAAGATTAGTAATCGTTGCTATCGGAGCATATATGCACGAACCGTTGTTGCATCCTGCTGCTGGATTAAAGTTACAAGCCGCATTATCATCGCAGCCGGGGAATACACAAGAACCATCATCACATCCGGCACTAGCATTATAGTTACATGCGCTGATGTCCATGCAGCCCGGAAATACGCACGAACCATTATCACAACCGGCAGACAAATCAAAGTTACAAGCGTTGACATCTAAGCAGCCCGGGTATACGCAAGTGAAGTTATCGATAGTAGCCGATGGATCATAATTACAAGCAGCGGGATCCATACAACCGGGAATTCCTTGATAAACGCATGAACCGTCGTCACAACCCGCATTCACATTGTAGTTCAATGCACTTGGGTCTGTGCATCCGGAGTAAACACATGTACCATTGTC
>JBILCQ010000232.1:0-3953 GCA_044353065.1 Flavobacteriales bacterium
CTGCACCTCCTTTCAACAATGAACGTCATGCATTGGGCAATGCATGGTTTGTAAGCAATGTGGAGTGGGCGAAAAATGCCGACGAAGAAATGCAGGCTATTGGCGCACTCAACCCGGCAACAACGGCTGTTGTGAGTGAGGAGTTTAAGTCGCTTGTGGATGCCGCGGGAGCCGCTGATAGCAGCGCCTCGATCCAGATGACGAAATACGCAACTAATAAATTGACTTATTCCGTGAATACACCGAATGCTGCGCCTGTAATCTTCAGTGAAATCTACTATCCTGCCGGTTGGGTTTGTCGCATCGACGGCAATGAAGTGCCTTACTTCCGCGCCAACTATTTCTTGCGCGGCGTGCAAGTTCCGGCGGGTGAGCATACCATCGAATGGTCGTTCGAACCCAAGTCGTATACAACAGGAGTGTCTGTAAACATGGCAGGATCAGTTTCGTTGTTGCTGCTTGTCTTGCTTGTATTCGGTGTCGAATTGCTGAAATGGTGGAAGAAGCTTGCTTAACGAAATAAATCTTTGCGTTCCTCTTCGTCTCTGCGATTAATTGTTTTTCACCGCAGAGACTCAGAGTTTAAGAATGCTAATTACGGTTGAGCAACTTCATCTGCAGTAACGCAGCTATTTGTGCAAACAGCAACACTGGAATTATAACCGTTACAATCCAGCTTCCCGGGAAATGCACCATGAGGTAGTTTGGTATTTCATAGCCCCAGTTTTGAATTGTTGAAGGAGCGCACAACAGACTTCTAATCCACAGTGCAGTAAGCGAAGCAATACCCGCATAGCTCCAGATGAATAGCCACATGCGGTACTTTGTTTTGTTCTTACTATAGAAGTAAAGCACTACAGGAGTCGCAGCTGCAATCAGTAGCTCCACGCTCCCTCCGTAAAAAGTTAGTGCTAATGGTGTTTGCCTATGATACGCAGCCCAGTGCAGAAGACCTTCCATGGGCAGACGTATGAATTGCAGGCCGATGAGAATTTCAATTCGTAATCCAAGCGCCCATTCACGCAGACGTGGTACGAATAGGATGGCCAGGATGCATGCAGATGTAAACAAATAGGGAAATAGCAAATGCGCAGCAGATCGATCCATATACCATCGATTCAGCGATAGCGTGCTTTGAAAAATGATCCACAATAAAACAGGTACCGATACCCAAGTTGCGTATTTGCTGATGTTCGCCTGTTTTGAAAAGGAGATAGCGAACAAAAACCCCACGAACGTTGTTAATGAAAGTAGTGTAAGAGAGAGTGTCAGGCCTGCGGGAATTTCGAGCATCTTTTTTATGCAAAGAAAGTTAGGACTTTCTTAAACCATCGACTTTTCGTGAATCTTCCTCTAGTTTTGCCCCCTAACACAACCGAAGCTTCAATTCCAACTGTCGAATTGCAGCGAGAACCTATGCTCTCAGGCACCAATAATGGCATTACCTGGCGTATCTACGAGAAAACTTCGCAGGTCGATAAAGTGTCATGGTCGCAACTACACCCTGTGGCAGGTGCGTTTTTGTGTTTGGATTACCTGTCGGCATTGGAAGAGGCACACGATGAGGGCTTGGAGATTCGTCTAGCGATGTTTTATCGCGGGTCTGAACCCATGGGCATAGCCGCTTTTCAAATAGCGCATTTCGTGACCAGCGAAGATGCCTACTCCAACGTCTTCTTGAATTGCATTAATGCAGTTGCTCGGAGTATTCGGGGTAAGCATGTACACAACATTCTGATCAATGGAAATGCGTTTGCAACCGGTGAACACGGTTTCTCATTTGGGGCAAACGTGGATAGTGAAACAATTGCTTTCTGTTTACACCATGCTATGGAGGCAATCGCAAGTCGCGAACAGAAGAAAGGAAGACGAATATGTGCGATGGTCACGAAGGATTTTTATCCGAATACTGTCACTGTCGCTGATCAACTGTGTCGATACAGATTCAAGAAGTTTCAGGTTGATCACAATATGGTCATGCCTGTGATGGCCGAATGGAATTCCTTTGATGATTATCTCGAATCGCTCAACACAAAGTTTCGCACCAAAGCAAAGGCGGCTCTTAAACGTTCTTCAAATCTGCGCGTTGTTGAAGCTGATGAGTCTGATGTGCTGAAGCACGCTGAAGCGATGCAGCGCTTGTATGAGAATGTCTACATGAAGGCCGATTTTCGGTTGGGTAAACTTCAAGCGAAAGCATTGGCAGAATTGCTAAGACGAATTCCCGGGCAATTTTTCGTGCGTCAATATTTTATAGATGAAACACTCGTGGGCTTCATGACAGCAATGCGATGCGGTAATGTGATAGAAGCACATGTTATCGGTATCGATTACGATACCAATCGTGAGCATGGTGTTTATCAACGCATACTCTATGATTACGTTGAGCTGGCTATTCGAATGCGTTGCACACGCATTGTGTATGGTCGCACAGCCGAAGAAATCAAATCAACCGTGGGTGCATTTCCGGTTGACTTAACCTGCTGTATCAAGCATCGCCGTTTCATTTCGAATGCACTGCTTTCCATGATTATTAACTACGTGAAGCCCTCGGACTATCCACAACGAGATCCGTTCAAGGCAGAAACGCTTTCAAAGATTCAAGAGCAACCTCTATACAAAAATCATGAGTGGAATCCAGCGAAGTGAGCGTGCGTTATTGGTCGTTCTTGCGGCCATCCAGTTCACGAATATTGTGGATTTCATGATCATGATGCCCATGGGCGATATCCTCAAAAAGGAACTTTCGATTGGACCTCAGCAATACGGATTTTTAGTTTCGAGTTATGGTATTGCCGCATTTGTTACGGCATTTGCCGGTGTGTTTTATCTCGATAATCTGGATAGAAGAAAGGCGCTGCTTGCGGCCTATTTCGGATTTATGATTGGTACGCTCTCGAGCGCAATACTACCCAACACCGATAGCGACTCACTCAATTATACCTTGTTCATTTTAACGAGAGTAATCACGGGACTCACTGGAGGTTTACTGGGTGGTTTAGTCATGTCGATTATCGGTGATGCGATTCCACTTGAACGACGCGGAAGAGCAATGGGGATTGTTACAATTTCTTTTTCGTTGGCTGCTATCTTGGGGATGCCAATTGCGCTGACTTTGGTCGATGTTTTTGATAATAACTGGCACGTGCCGTTTTATGGTGTGACCTTGTTGGCAGTTCCAATTTGGATTATGGCGTGGAAACAAATTCCACCCATGCGAGACCATTTGAATAATAGACAAGCTTATGACCGAACTGCAGCAATTCGCCTTGCATTTTCGTCGCGAGAACAACGAAACGCTTTGTTGTTTACGGTGCTTTTGGTGCTTGGACAGTTTACGGTTATTTCTTTCATGACACCATACTACATCAACAATGTTGGATTGCAGCAAAGCGATATCAAGTGGATTTATCTCGTGGGTGGAGCGGCTACTGTATTAAGTGGATTCTTCATCGGAAGAATGGTCGATAAGGTTGGACGCTTCCGCGTGTTTACCGTTGCTGCTTTATTGAGTTTGATTCCTGTTCTGGTGATTACACATCTACCTCACGTTTCACTGTGGGTTGTGTTGCTCATTGCAGGATTCTTCTTTGTGTTGGTTTCCGGACGAATGATACCGGCTAATACCATTGCAACCACAGTTGTGAATCCGCAACAGCGAGCAGGTTTCATGAGTTTGAATTCAGCGATGATGTCGTTGGCCAGCGGTTCATCAGGAATCATCTCGGGTGCGATTATTTCTCAGGTGAACGAGCATGCACCGCTCATGAATTTTGAATACGTAGGATACCTCGCTGCTGCAAGTACACTTCTCTCTCTGGTGATTGTGCGCATCTTGAAAAAGATAGCAAATCAAAAAGCACTGTAGTCTTCACCTTTCACCTTACCCCTTATCCCTTACCCCTTATCCCTTACCCCTTACCCCTTATCCCTCACCCCATTTCCCCCACCAC
>JBILCQ010000235.1:0-3943 GCA_044353065.1 Flavobacteriales bacterium
CAACAAAGCAACCCTCGGGTTTTCTCGGGTTTTTCGCATCGGGGGAAGCAACAAAGCTGACAGCTTACAACATCGAGTGCATCAACTATCGGTTGGTGTGAACGGGAACTATTTGTTCGGCAACATTAGCCGCGAAAACATTGCTGTATTCAACCAAATCGAACATAATTCCACTATTGAAAACTATAATCTTTGGGTAAAAGGTATTGCATGGGAATTAGGACTACAGTACAAAGTGAATGTTCGCACCAAGCGCGATCTCCAAAACAGAATTATTGGCGGCTCTGTTTTGCAAGTCGGTTTAACATACAGCGCCAACACCAATGTCTCCGCAGAATACAGCGAATTACTTTACTCCATTCGTTTTAGCTCCAACTTTGCATTCCGCGACACCACTCGGTTTATTGACGCTCAAAAAGGCAATTTAACTATGCCTCAAAAAATGCAAGTTGGTTTTGCCTACAAAACTTACCACAAAAAATGGGGAACATTTACTATTTGTGGAGAATACAAATCACAAAACTGGGCAAACTTCAAATTGAACTTGTCAGAAAATGCTCGCTTATACAATGGTTTAATCAACGCTTACGGAGTTGCTGCGGGAATTGAATATAAGCCAAATACAGACGTTCGAAATACCATATTCAACAGAATGTATTACCGAGTAGGTTATCGAAATCACCAATCCGAACTGGCAATTAATGGTATTCGAATCACCCAAACTGCATACAGCGCAGGCCTGACAATTCCTATCATTCGATCTCAATCACGCCTGCATTTGGGAATTGAAAGCGGAACACGCGGCACAACTGCCTCCGGATTGGTTGAGGAAAAACAGATAGGTTTTATGGTTGGCTTCTCCCTGACTCCCTCTTTATTTGATCGTTGGTTCCGTCAAATTAAATATGATTAATACCGACCATGCGAAGAACCTTTCTCTTGATTCCCATCCTTTTCCTTTTTGCTTGCAAGAATGATTTGGAACAGGTGAAAGCCATTACGGACAACAGCCTTCAACCGGTTCAATCAAGCCGCAACGCTGTATATATTTTTTCAGAAAAAGGAGAAAAGCAATCGCGTCTCGAAGCCAATTTACTCGAGCAATTCAGTCCGAAAGGAGGAGAAGAATATATGCTCGCGAGCAATGGCTTTCGGATTATTTTTTTTGACAGTTTAGAACGCGAGGACGCACACGTTACAGCCAAATTCGGCAAATTCGAAGAAAAGAAGAAAAGGTTTACCGCATGGGAATCCGTTGTTCTTGTGAACGAACTCGGCGAAAAACTGGAGACGGAAGAATTAGTTTATCTGGTCGATAGCGCTCGAATCACATCCGACAAACAAGTTAAGATTACAATGGAAGGTGGCACCGTTCTTCATGGCAAAGGACTGGAAAGCAACGATAACTTTACACAGTACAGAATTTTGCAGCCCTCCGGAGAAATACTGTTAGACGATAACCAAAACGAGACGTATGGAGAAAACGAATAAAATAATCGAAAACTTCTGGCTCGTTTTCACCATCGCATCATTCGTTTTTGCCTGCTATTCGATTATAGTTTTTGAACCTTGGCGTAACGAATTGAATAAATTTTTCATACCTGCCATCTCCTTTTTCTGGTGGATGTTGCGGAGAAAAATGCGATTGCGTTTGGAAAAAGGAAATGGTTCAAAATAACGAAATTCTCCCTATCAGCTATTCCTTACATTTGCTCTGTTTTGTTCGATGTAAACAGGCCATACCAAACCCTGTTTAATCGATGCCTGAATGGATTCTTATTGGCCCCTTATCATTTTTCTTTCGCTAATCGCATCCGCTTTTTCAAGCGGTATGGAAATCGCCTTCATCACGGCGAACAAACTCAAAATTGAACTGGATAAGAAACAAGGAGTTTTCGCATCCAATATCATTGGCCATTTCATCAATAAGCCCAAACTCTTCATAGCTACCATGCTTATTGGGAACAATGCCGCGCTCGTTGTGTATGGCATTTACATGGGCGAAGTTATAGAGCACGCAGTATTGAACTCATTTCCATTATTCGCAAATTCCATTGGTGAATTTGGCGTAGTGCTTACCCAAACAATACTATCCACCATAATCGTCCTTGTTTTCGCTGAGTTTATACCCAAAGCCATTTTCAGCATCAACCCGAATCGATGGCTAAATATGATGGCCATTCCACTTGCCATATGGTATGCGGTTCTGTATTTATTCGCCTGGATTGTGACCGGCATTTCTGATATGTTCATTCGACTGGTCGTTCGTAAAGAAATCAAAGACGAAGTGGTGGAATTCGGCCGCATCGATCTCGATCACTACCTGGAACAGGCAACAGGTAACATTGACCAAAGTAAAGCCATTGACCACGAAATCCAGATCTTCCAAAACGCCCTCGATTTCTCCAATTTAAAAGCCCGCGATTGCCTGGTTCCTCGCAACGAAATCGTGGCCATTGAAATCACCGATAGCATTGATAATCTGAGGAAACGATTTATAGAAACACGACTTTCCAAAATCCTGGTTTTTCGCGATAGCATCGACCACATCATCGGATATGTTCACTCCTACGAACTATTCAAGAAACCCGGCCATATCCAACACATCCTGCGTCCCATTTCCATTATACCTGAGCCCATGCAGGCCTATGAAATTCTGGAAATGTTCATCAAACAAAAGAAACAGGTTGCAGTCGTTGTAGATGAGTTTGGTGGCACGGCAGGAATGATAACCATGGAAGATATTGTAGAGGAAATCTTCGGAGAAATTGAAGATGAGCACGACAAAGAAGAAACTACGGAAATTCAACACGCCGACGGCACTTTTGATTTCTCAGCTCGCTTGGAAATTGACTACCTCAACAATAAATACAACCTCGAACTTCCCGAAAACCAAGAAGCTTACGACACACTCGGTGGCTTGCTCCTATTTCTGCGCGGCGATATTCCCGAGGAAAACGAGACAATTACACAGGGATCTTACACTTTCACTCCTCTGAAAGTGAGTGAAACAAGAATCGAGTTGGTGAAAGTCACCATTCAACCCTCGTAAAATCAAGTCAGAAGCTTTCTGAATCGCTCATTTTCAAGGGGTTTCGTAGTCAAACTCAACATCTATCAACTGAACGTCAATTATTTAAGCGGCATAGGTTGTACTATGGTGGCTATTTACGATATTCGCAACCCAAAATTTTAAGATTAACTGACTTATGGCAATGATTGAAAAAATCCGACAGCAGCGTGGTTTGTTGTTGGTAATGGTAGGTGTTGGTCTACTCTCCTTCCTGATTCCCTACGACGCGGTGATGTCGCTTTTTGGAAATAACAATTCTGAAATTGGTGAAATTGACGGTCAATCGGTAAGTGCTCAGGAATGGCAGCGCGCCCTTCAAGATCGCGAGCCTTTGTTCCAATACCAGGGCAACGAACAAAGTCTTTCCAATGACACTTGGAACCAACTCGTAGAAAACATCATTTACCAAGACGAATACGACGCATTAGGTATCGAAATTTCTGACGAAGAATACGAAGAAATCACCTTCGGCGAATTGCTTTCTCCCTTCGTGAAAAACACCATTTACGGTGGCAAAGACAGCACGTCTTTGAAAGAACAGGTGCGTAAAAGTTTTGATGGTATGGATGCTAAAATGGCGGAAAACTGGAAGAAGCTGATTAAGCAAAAGCGCCAGAAGGAAAAGTATGACATCATGCTTCGCAAGGGTGTTTATGCTAACTCGATTGATGCCAAATGGGCGTTCAAAACCGCTAATGACAAAGTAAGCGTAGAATTCGTTGTGAAGACATTCGCTGAAATACCTGACAGCACAGTTACCTGGACAGACAGCGACATTCGTGCCTACTACAACAAGCACAAAAACGATCGTGAATACCGCCAAGAAACCAGCCGCTCAGTGAAATACCTGAACTTCCCGGTTCAAGCTAC
>JBILCQ010000236.1:0-3933 GCA_044353065.1 Flavobacteriales bacterium
CATCCAGCGCACCATCGCTCCTTGCGAAAGTGCGTTGAAAAAGGCGGGTATCTCGGTAAAGGATATAGATGAAGTCATCCTCGTAGGTGGGTCAACTCGCATCCCTGCCGTTCAAGATGCAGTAAAGAAGTTCTTCGGTAAAGAACCATCGAAAGGTGTAAATCCGGATGAAGTAGTAGCCATTGGTGCTGCCATTCAAGGAGGTGTTCTTACCGGTGAGGTTAAAGATGTGTTGTTGCTCGACGTTACTCCGCTGGCATTGGGTATCGAAACCATGGGAGGTGTAATGACCAAACTTATCGAATCGAACACGACAATACCAACCAAGAAGAGCGAGGTTTTCTCTACAGCAAGCGACAATCAACCAAGCGTTGAAATTCACGTACTACAAGGTGAGCGTTCAATGGCGAAGGACAACCGCACTATTGGTCGCTTTCACCTCGACGGTCTACCATCAGCCCCACGCGGTGTGCCTCAAATCGAAGTTACCTTCGACATTGATGCTAATGGTATTATTCACGTGAGTGCGAAAGATAAAGCTACCGGGAAAGAGCAGAATATCCGAATTCAAGCATCTTCCGGTTTGAGCAAAGAGGAGATTGAAAAGATGAAGCGCGAAGCAGAAATGAATGCTGAAAGTGATCGTGTAGCGCGCGAAGAGGCCGACACTATCAACCAAGCGGATACGCTCATTTTCCAAACAGAAAAGCAGATGAAGGAATTTGGTGACAAGATTCCGGCAGATAAGAAAGAGCCCATCGAAACCGCACTTGCTGAACTGAAGCAGGCGCATGCCGAAAAGGATGTCAACCGCTGTAAGTCGGCTATCGAAAATCTGAACAATGTTTTTGGTGCAGCAGCTACGGATATGTACAACGCATCATCCGATCAAGGTCAGCCTGCCGGAAACACTCAGAGCGCTGACTCAGAGGTTACGGATGTAGATTTTGAAGAAGTGAAGGACGATAAGAAGTAATAGCTTCTTTATGGAACTGAAAAGCCCGGAAGAGACTCCGGGCTTTTCTATATTTGGAAAAAACAATCAACCATGTTTAAGGAATTCAAACAATTTGCACTCCGTGGCAATCTAATCGATATGGCAGTCGCATTTGTTATGGGGGCAGCATTCAGCAAGGTTGTTTCGGCTTTTATAGATGGAATCGCTTTGCCTCTAGTGGGGTTGATTCAAGGTCGTGATTTTTCCAATTTGTATTATCCGCTTGCAGAAAACGTGCGAGTTGCGAGGGAAGTAGCAGAGGCAGACGGTGTCGGTTTGTCCCTGGCCCATGCCAAGGAAATTGGGCCTGTGATTGCATATGGCGCATTTATCACTGTTACAATTGAGTTCATTCTGATTTCTTTTTTCATGTTTATGGTCATTAAGGCCATGAATAAGATGCGCAACAGCGAGGAGGCGTTAGCTCCCGAGGTGAATCGTTCGGAACAACTTCTAGAAGAAATTCGCGATTCACTGAAAAAGGGTTGATTACTGAGTTACTTGCGCAAACTAATTCAGTCATGATTTGTTTGACTGTTGTCATTGAATGAGTAGAAAGTTTTCGATAGCAGTAATAGGCGGTGTAGTTGCGCTAACCATGCTTTGTGTTGGTCTCACTGCTGGGTTAAAGTTCAGTTACGATTTTGAAGCGTTTTTTCCTCAAGAAGATCCCGAAACGGATTTCTATTTAGCTCTGCGGGATCGCTTTGAGACCGACAATGATTTTTTCATCGTAGCACTAGAAAACGAGGGTTCCGTTTTTGACAGGCAGTTTTTGGGCAAAGTAGATAGCTTGTCGAAAGTATTGGCTCGTATTGAAGATGTTACTGCGGCCATAGGCCCTACCCAATTGAAACGCGCTGTGCAAGACCCTTTGTTGGGTCAGGTGGTAGAAGTACCCCTGCTGCGTTGGCAAAACCCTGAGAATTATCTGGCTGACTCCATCGAACTGGCGCAAACAAAAGAGCTGGCGGGTTGGTTCTTCTCGGAGGATTACAGATCGGTCGCCATAAACTTGCGACACACACAAAAGTTATCGAAGCAGCGTTGCGATCTATTGGCCGAGAACATCGAGGCGGCCGTTAATCAATTTGAATTTAAAAAAACGCATGTAATTGGTCGAGCTCTCGGCCAAAAACTTTATGTGGAATTAATGATCAGTGAGCTGATTCTATTCATTTCACTGAGTCTAATCTTAACCACGCTATTTCTTTATATAGCATTTCGCTCGGCTTGGGGCATTCTCATACCGACGTTGGTTGTTCTCATTTCCATCCTCTGGACGCTCGGCTTTATTCGTTTACTGGGCAACGATCTGGACTTGATGCTTACCGTTTTACCTACTATCATTTTTGTGGTCGGCATGAGTGATTCGGTGCACGTACTCACGAAGTATATGCAGGAGTTGCGCAATGGGCGTGAAAAGCGAGATGCTATTCGGTATGCGTTCAAGAGTATTCGACTGGCTACATTTTTAACAGCGATTACAACTTCGATAGGTTTTTTGACTCTCGTGTTTTCCAACATTGAGCCGATCAGCAATTTCGGAATCTATACGTCGGTGGGTATTATGCTGGCCTATGGTCTTACCTATAGTCTCCTTCCGGCAATACTCTTTTTAGCGCAACCAACGCGTTTGAACACCTTTGCTTTGTCTGATGATTTTTGGACGGCCAAGTTGCACTCAGCGTTTCGTTGGATCATCCGTCGACGCTATGCGATTTTAGCCGGAACTAGCGTGGTTTGCTTGGTAAGTATTTACGGTATTTCGAAAGTAGAGGTCGACAATAAAATGCTCGAAGATCTGCGTGATGAGCACAGACTTAAGCAGGAGTTCTTTTTCATGGAAGAGAATTTTTCGGGTTGCCGACCATTCGAAATGGCAATTGTGCTCAATGAAAATGTCCAACTCAATGACGCAACTTTTTTGCACGACTTGGATACAATCAATCATTGGTTACGTGAGGTGTACGGAGTGGGGTCGTTGGTGTCGTATACCGAAATTTTGAAGAATGCTCATCAAGCGACCAACGCGGGTTTGCGTGATTTTTATTCGATTCCGACGGATAGTGCCGAGCTACGCCGACTGAACAAACTTATTCAGCGAAAGGAGTTCACCGAGGTCGTTCGCATGCATTATGACAAAGAAGGAGGCGTCCTGCGCATAGCGGGAAAAATAGGAGACTTCGGAAGGAAGCACTATGAGAAATTGAATGGTGAACTCGATGCCTTTGTAGCAGCAAACTGCAAGACGAAATTTGAATACAAGGTGACCGGTACGGCTCACTTGATTGATTTGAATAACCGTTATCTCGTGGAGAATATGGTATGGGATCTTTTGCTCTCTGTTGTGGTTATCGGACTCATTATGGGGGCGGTTTATCAGTCGCCAAAAATGATTCTTCTTACCATCATTCCCAATCTTATTCCGCTGGTGATTGTGGGAGGAATCATGGGTTTTGCCGGCATCCCGCTCAAGGTCACTACTTCTATCGTATTCAATATCGCCTTCGGTATTGCGGTCGATGATACAATCCATTTCCTGGCGCGCGTACGTACATTATTGCTGGAAGGTAATAGCTCACTTTACGCTGTGAAGCGCACTTTTCTGACCACAGGGAAAGCCATGGTTGTCACTACACTCATTTTAAGTGGTGGGTTCCTAACGCTCATTCTTTCTGACTTCATGGGGACATTTTACATCGGGCTTCTCATAAGTCTCACACTCTTTATCGCGCTCATAGCAGAGCTGCTTATTTCGCCATTGGTCATTATTTTCTTTTATAGAAAGAAAGGGTTAAAAGAATAGAGAATGGAGAAGGATAAACTAGAAAAGTGAAAGTCCTTTCGAATTACCTCTGATGAATCGCCAGCTTATAGAGTTCCAGGAATGATGCTGCTACGGCTTGATTACTGAAACGCTCAATCGCATATTG
>JBILCQ010000032.1:0-13236 GCA_044353065.1 Flavobacteriales bacterium
TATTCCAAACGTAAGCGAAGAAGCAACCCGCGACCTCGACGAAAACGGAATCATCCGCGTAGGTGCTGAAGTGAAAGAAGGTGACATCCTTATTGGTAAAATCACTCCAAAGGGTGAAACTGATCCTACTCCGGAAGAAAAACTTCTCCGCGCGATATTCGGTGATAAGGCCGGTGACGTGAAGGATGCTTCATTGAAAGTTCCACCAAGCGCATCGGGTGTCGTAATCGACAAGAAATTGTTCTCTCGCACCATTAAAGACAAGAAGCCCGTTAAGACTAACGAGAAGGCAGTTGTTGAGGCGCTGGATAAGGAGCACGATAAAGAAGTAGCAGAACTGAAGAAAGTGTTGGTTGATAAACTCGTAGCGATTCTGAAAGATCAGACTTGTCAGGGTGTATACAACTACTTCAAGGAAGAACAAATTAAGAAAGGAACCAAGTTCACTGCGAAGTCGCTTGCAACCATAGACTACAGCGTGATCAACGCTGAAGGATGGACAAAGGATGAGCCTACCAATACATTGGTAAAGCGTTGCATCCACAACTTCAACATGCGTTACAACGAGTTGCTCGGTTCTTATAAGCGTCAGAAATTCCAGCTTACCGTGGGTGATGAACTACCAACCGGTATTGTGAAATTGGCGAAAGTGTATATCGCACAGAAGCGTAAACTCCGTGTGGGTGATAAGATGGCAGGTCGTCACGGTAACAAAGGTATTGTTGCCCGTATTGTTCGCGACGAAGACATGCCGTTCCTCGAAGACGGAACTCCGGTTGACATCGTGTTGAACCCACTCGGGGTACCATCACGTATGAACTTGGGACAGATCTACGAAACTGTATTGGGTTGGGCCGGATTGAAGACAGGCAAGCGTTTCGCGACACCAATCTTCGACGGAGCTTCACTCGACGATATTTTGAAAGAAATGAAAGATGCCGGCGTACCTGAGTGGGGTGTAACTTATCTCTACGATGGCGGTACCGGTGTTCGCTTCGAGCAACAAGCCACGGTAGGTGTAATCTACATGATTAAACTGAGCCACATGGTAGACGACAAGATGCACGCTCGTTCAATCGGTCCATACTCGCTCATCACACAGCAACCGCTCGGTGGTAAGGCGCAGTTCGGAGGTCAGCGTTTCGGGGAAATGGAGGTTTGGGCACTCGAAGCATTCGGTGCAGCCAACATCCTTCAAGAAATCCTCACGGTGAAGTCCGACGACGTTATGGGTCGTGCGAAAACCTACGAGAGCATCGTGAAGGGCGAGAATATGCCAGTACCTGGTATACCGGAGTCGTTCAACGTATTGCTGCATGAATTGCGCGGTTTGGGTCTCAACATTACGTTGAATCAGAACTGATAAATAAGCTACGGGTCGGGAGCCACAAAACTCCCGTCCCTTCTACCCTTTCATAGAATTGTTTTATACCTGAAAAGAAATAAATCACAATGCTTCAAGCAAAAAAAATAGTTCGCCCAAACAGCGATTTCAGATCGATCACCATCAGCCTGGCCTCTCCTGAAGAAATTCTGGAGCGTTCACACGGTGAAGTATTGAAGCCGGAAACCATCAACTACCGCACGTACAAGCCGGAGCGCGATGGTCTTTTCTGCGAAAAAATATTTGGTCCGGTTAAGGACTACGAATGCCATTGCGGTAAATACAAGCGTATCCGTTACAAGGGTATTGTTTGTGACCGTTGCGGTGTGGAAGTAACTGAAAAGAAAGTGCGCCGCGAGCGCACAGGTCACATCACGCTCAGCGTACCTGTTGCCCACATTTGGTACTTCCGTTCATTGCCCAATAAAATCGGTTACTTGTTGGGACTTCCTACCAAGAAACTCGATCAAATCATTTACTACGAGCGTTACGTGGTAGTGAACGTTGGTCCGGCAACCCGCGCCGACGGCAGTGGTTTGGTAGAATTTGATTTCCTCACGGAAGAAGAATACCTCGACATCGTTGAGAAGCTTCCAAAAGAAAACCAATACCTCGATGACAAGGACCCCAACAAATTCGTTGCGAAGATGGGTGCCGAGGCATTGTACGACTTGTTGGCTAAAGTGAAACTCGATGAGCTTTCTTACGAACTCCGTCACAAGGCCAATGTCGAAACCTCACAACAACGTAAAAACGAAGCCCTCAAGCGCCTTCAGGTGGTTGAAGCGTTCCGCGATGCAAATACACGTGTAGTTAACCGCCCCGAGTGGATGGTGACCCGCGTAGTACCGGTTATTCCGCCCGAATTGCGCCCATTGGTGCCGTTGGATGGTGGCCGTTTCGCAACCTCCGACCTCAACGACTTGTATCGCCGCGTTATCATCCGTAACAATCGTTTGAAGCGTTTGGTAGAAATTAAGGCGCCGGAAGTAATCTTGCGTAACGAAAAGCGTATGCTACAGGAAGCTGTAGACAGCTTGTTCGATAACTCACGCAAATCTTCTGCTGTTAAAACAGAAAGCAACCGTCCGCTGAAATCACTTTCAGATTCTTTGAAAGGAAAGCAAGGACGTTTCCGTCAGAACCTTCTCGGTAAGCGTGTGGATTACTCTGCTCGTTCAGTTATCGTCGTAGGTCCTGAATTGAAGCTGCACGAATGCGGTATTCCAAAGGATATGGCAGCCGAGCTTTTCAAGCCGTTCATCATTCGCAAGATGATTGAGCGTGGCATTGTGAAGACTGTTAAATCAGCCAAGAAAATTGTAGATAAGAAAGAAGCGGTAGTTTGGGATATCCTTGAAAATGTATTGAAAGGACATCCGATTCTCCTCAACCGTGCTCCTACCCTTCACCGTTTGGGTATCCAGTCGTTCCAGCCTAAGCTGATTGAAGGAAAGGCTATTCAGTTGCACCCTCTCGTTTGTACGGCCTTCAACGCCGACTTCGACGGTGACCAGATGGCGGTTCACGTGCCACTTGGCCCGGGTGCTATCTTGGAAGCACAGTTGTTGATGCTTGCTTCGCACAACATTCTCAACCCTGCCAATGGAGCTCCTATCACCGTACCTTCTCAGGACATGGTTTTGGGTCTTTATTATATTACGAAGTCACGCAAGGGCACACCTGAGCACCCCGCTCTCGGTGAAAACAAGACGTACTATTCTGAAGAGGAAGTAACGATTGCATTCAACGAAGGTCAGCTCGATTTGCACGCCAACATCAAAGTTCGTTGGACCGATATTGCCGGTAACACCAGCATTATCGAGACCACTACAGGACGTGTAATCTTCAACCGTGTAGTTCCGCGCGAGGTTGGTTTCATCAACCAATTGTTGACCAAGAAGGCACTCCGCGACATCATTGGCGATATTTTGAAACACGTAGGAATTGCTCGCACAGCGAAATTCCTCGACGATATGAAAGACCTGGGTTACTACTGGGCGTTTAAAGGTGGTTTGTCATTCAAACTCACCGACGTAGTAATTCCGGCTGAAAAAGATAAACTCGTAGCCGATGCAACTTCGAAAGTGCAGGAAGTATTCGACAGCTACAACATGGGTCTTATCACCAACAACGAGCGTTACAACCAGGTCATTGATATCTGGACGAACACCAACTCGAAGTTGACCAACATTTTGATGGATCGTCTCAAGACCGACCAGGAAGGATTCAACAGCATCTACATGATGTTCGACTCCGGAGCGCGTGGTTCGAAAGAACAGATTCGTCAGCTGGCCGGTATGCGTGGACTGATGGCTAAGCCACAGAAGAACGCAGCAATGGGTGGCCAGGACATCATCGAAAACCCGATCTTGGCAAACTTCAAGGAAGGCTTGTCGATTTTGGAGTACTTCATCTCTACCCACGGTGCTCGTAAGGGTCTCGCGGATACGGCGTTGAAAACGGCCGACGCAGGTTACCTCACCCGTCGTTTGGTGGACGTTGCTCAAGACGTTATCATCAATGAGGTGGATTGTATGACACTTCGCGGTATTGTAGCTTCAGCATTGAAGAAAGCAGACGAAGTCGTTGAAACTCTCGAAGATCGTATCATGGGTCGCACAAGTGTGCATGATGTTGTTCATCCGGAAACAGGTGAACTCATTGTAGAGGCCGGTGAAACCATCGACGAGTTCAAGGCAGAAGCTATTCAGGCTGCCGGTATCGAAGAGGTTGAAATTCGTTCTGTTCTAACTTGTGAAAGCAAACGCGGCGTATGCGGAAAGTGCTACGGTCGCGATTTGGCTACCGCGAAGCTTGTTCAGCAAGGTTTGGCTGTGGGTGTTATTGCAGCTCAGTCCATCGGTGAACCAGGTACGCAGCTTACTCTTCGTACGTTCCACACGGGTGGTGCGGCGGGTGGTGGCGCTATCGACGCCGATATCCGAGCTAAATATGCAGGTACATTAGAAATCGAAGAACTTCGCAGCGTAGATAGCATGGGAGAAAACGGTGAAATGCGCACCATCGTGGTGTCACGTTCATCGGAAATGAAGATCATTGATCCGAAATCAGGCACTGTGCTCACCAATGCCAACATTCCTTACGGTGCTATTCTTCATACGAAGCCAGGTACTTCAGTGAAAAAGGGCGACCTCATTTGTGAATGGGACCCATACAACAGCGTAATCATTACCGAGGAAGACGGAACTATTCAATTCGACGCAGTAGAAGAAGGTATTACCTTCAAAACTGAACTCGACGAACAAACCGGCTTCTCCGAGAAAGTTATCATAGAAACGAAGGACAAAAAGAAGAACCCTGCCATTGAAATTGTGCGTAACAAAGAAGTGGTAAAGGTTTACTCTCTCCCCGTTGGCGCTCACTTAAATGTCGACGACAAAGCCAAGGTTGGCAAGGGTACCATCCTTGTGAAGATTCCTCGTATGTCCGGTAAAACAAGCGATATCACCGGTGGTCTTCCACGTGTTACCGAGTTGTTTGAAGCGCGTAACCCATCAAACCCTGCAGTAGTTGTAGAGATTGATGGTATCGTGGAATACGGAAAGATTAAGCGTGGTAACCGTGAAATCGCGGTGAAGGCGCGCACCGGTGAAGAGAAGAAATATCTCATTCCGCTCTCGAAACACATCCTTGTTCAGGACGGCGACTTCGTTCGTGCCGGTATGCAGCTGTCAGACGGAGCTATCTCTCCAGGCGACATTCTCGATATCCAGGGTCCAACAGCAGTTCAGGAATATCTCGTGAATGAAATTCAGGAAGTATATCGTTTGCAGGGTGTGAAAATCAATGACAAGCACTTTGAAGTAATCGTTCGTCAAATGATGCGTAAAGTTGAAATCACGGATGCAGGAGATACGCGCTTCTTGGAAGGAACCAACGTTGACAAAGCCGAATTCTTGGAAGAAAACGAATTGTTGTTCGACAAGATGGTGGTAGTTGACAACGGTGAAAGTGAAAAATACCAGGTTGGTCAAATTATCAGCGTACGCAGCTTGCGTGATGAAAATTCACAGTTGAAGCGCAAGGACAAGAAAGAAATCGAAGCACGTGAAGCAATCACTGCTACGGCTCGTCCAATGTTGCAGGGTATTACCCGTGCATCGCTCCAAACTGACTCATGGATTTCTGCCGCATCGTTCCAAGAAACTACGAAGGTTCTTAACGAGGCTGCCGTTCAAGGTAAGACCGACTACCTCATTGGTCTGAAGGAAAACGTAATCGTTGGTCACCCAATCCCTGCGGGTGCCGGTGTTCGCAAGTTCCAGAAGATGATTGTAGGTAATTCTGAAGACTATGTGAATCTCGTTGCAAAGCGAGGTGGAGGTTCTTCCGTAGAACGCGAGCAGAACGCCTAATATTCATGCCTTTGAAATATGAAAGCCCCGCAAATCGCGGGGCTTTCTCATTCTAAAAACCGAAGGTTGCATCGCTTCATGTCACAGGCCACAATGCACACTTTGAACTACTCTGCCGAAAGAAGTAAACCAGGCATTCTGGTTATCCTGTCATGGAATAAATAAATCCATCATCCATATAAAACATACATCAACAAGAATATCTTTGTTAGCAACCTGAAGTTCTAACCTAGGAACTGATTAAATACTTCTGATCTAAAAGAAAAAACTGAAAACTTCCACCGGAAGATTTGCTCGACTAATATGCCCAATCAAAACAAAATTTTACGTGTATTTCAGCTAATCAATCTGCTTAAGATCCAACCCCCAAAATCCCTGGGGCATTTAGCTGACGTTTTAGACAGCACCGAAAGAACGCTATATCGGTATTTCAATTTATTGGAAGAGCTCGGATTTGAGCTTAAGCGCGATGAATTCAACCGCCTCTATATAACTCCTGACAATTCCTCTCAAGCTCCTTCCTTTTCGCGTGAGGAAATTGTTTTCTTGAAAAAACTCCTTCAATCAACCGGTAAAAGAGTAAAAATAAAAGATGCCATTTTAGGAAAATTGCTCATCCACTCTGACGTGCAGATAGGAACCAAACTGGCGCTAAACGCTCATCTTGGCAAAATTGTGGAAACCATTGGTCGAGGCATAGACACCAAAAGACAGGTTGTGCTGCGCAAGTATCAGAGCTTTCACACCAATACAATATCGGATAGAATAGTAGAACCCATTGCTTTTACCGAGAACTATACAAGTCTCATCGCCTTTGAAATTTCATCGAAACAAAACAAGCTGTATAATATCGATCGCATTACATCTGTGGAGTTGACGCGCCATCCGTTTCGGAATGGCAAGCAGCATAAAATAGCAGAGCTTGATTCTTTCGGATTCTCACGGGGTGATCATGAATATAGCATAGAACTGCATCTATCCATGAGAGCTGCATTGTTACTCAAAGAAGAATACCCTCGCGCTTCAGATTCCATTCGTTTCATCGAAGGAAAAGGATACTACACATTTAAAACAATCGTATACGACCTTCGCCCGGTTGCACGATTCATTCTAGGGTTATCACAAGAAGTGAATATTATCTATAGCCCTGAGTTGATCGAGTTTCTCGATGACCAACTAAAGCATATAGCAGCACAAAAACCTTTGGAAGAGATTTCCAGAAGGACGGGATCACGCAGCGCTAAAAAAATTACTGCGCCCAGAAATAAATAACCACAATCGCAAGAGCGAAACAAATTAAAGCGAACGTAACAGGTCCGCCGATTTCATTTTGCTCAGCCTCCATGTGGCCGTGATGATCATGATTGTCGTGTGAGTGTCCCATACATATTGATTTTCGTTGACAAAAATACTCGGGGTTTTTGAAATTCTGTAATCTATCGGCTAGAAACTTAAGCGTGTTATTCACCACGCAATGCTGACTTAATTAATCTTCATCCATCGCGATAAATAACGCTTTCCATCAAACTCTAACACCACTTGATAACACCCGGGAGCAACAGCAGGAAGCCAGCTAATTCGTTGGGTATCTTGCGGGAATATCTGATCTACAATCTTTCCATTCATATCGACCAACGCAATTGAAACCGACTTACTCGTTTCATTCCATTCAAGGTTTAAGATATCTGCTGAAGGGTTTGGATACATTCTCCATTCCGAGTCTTTCATATCGCTCACCCGATTTGAACAATCCTCTACGGAAAATACAAGATCATCGGCATAGACACATCCTTCGGGAGTGGTGGCTGTTAGCACAACCGCATGCTGCCCTATTCCCCATGTTTCAGCATTGATGTTATAAAACTGATTAATGCTCTGGTCTTGCCATACGTAGAACAATCCGGCAGGAGCTACTAACAAGTAGTTATCGTTTAAGCACAAGGTTGTATCATCACCCAAATCAAAGCTAAAGGAATTCTCGGGCTCCAGTATGACGTAGGACGAGGTTGTGCATTCATTAATATCCGTGATGGTTACCTGATAATTCCCAGCTTCTAAACCATACAAATCTTGCTGACCAGAAGTAAACCCGGAAGGCCCAATCCATTCAAACGAGTATGGAGGTGTTGCTCCATTCACTGTCAATTGCAACTCACCATCTGTGGTCGCCTCGCACGTAGGTCCGAACTCGGTTGTACCGATCGTCCATAAATCAGGTTGTGTTACTTCAAACGAAGCCTCATAAGTGACACCACAAGCATCGGTCACCGTGAGATCATACATTCCGGGACCAATCTCATAGATATTATTTTCAGTACTGGTAAACCCGGGGCCTATCCAAACACAATCGAAGTTTGATCCGCTTCCTGTGAGATAAGGCAAAATGGAAGATTGCGGGATTTCTCCTTTTGATATTGGGCAACGGATATTATTAAAAACTGCTTGCAGTTGGTTCTCAACTTCTACGGCCTGCACGGTAACTACAGCAGAACCCACAGCACCTTGCCATCCATCCACTTGAATAAAGTAAGTTGCACCTTCTTCTAAACATGATGCATAGAGCAAGGAAGAATAGCCATTCGACACATCGCACCCTCCTGCCATGTCATCATTGGCTGCAATCAATTCGAAGGACTCCCAGCCTAAACATCCTTCGGCCTTGTACAAAGCAATCTGGGTGTCGAACCCCCCCCCTTCATTGCAACTGGTAATTTCATAGGTAACATTGGCTTCGGCAACAAAATAAGCCCAGGCGGTATTGGTGATATTTCCTTCGCACCAAGCACCGAGTAAACCACAATTTCCGCCGGCGGGACGAGGCTCGGCTGTCTGCGCTACACAAGACGAATTATCAATCAATACACCATCGGCATTTGGAATTATTTCCAGCGCACCACATGGAGAGTCGTATGCAGGTAATCCGGAGTTGGCAACCTCAAACGTCCACGTGTTACCATAGCCACTTCCGAAATAGGCATGAGCGAAAGATCCATTTTCATAGATTTCGAATACAGGGCCGCCGTCACCATATGAATCCACGAAAATCAAGTCGAACGACTGGCCATTGGGCAAACAAAATGAGGGGACTTCCACCACACTATTATCGGGGTAACCACCGTCTGTCTCCGGGGCTGTTCCTGCACATCCAACGAGCTCATTAGCCCCAAATAGAAGTGTACCGTCTCCGCATGCGTTGCCCGTGGGAACGAGCTCCCAATAGTTCTCTTCCCCCCAAGGATCAACGGTAATAAACATGGTTATTAATGTTGAATCCGGACCGCATTGGGAGAGGGAAATACCCGGTAGTAAAAACAGAGCTACAATAAAACTAAGTAAATAGATACGCATACGTGTTGGTTTAGTGCTTTCAAAAGTAAACATAGAAACGAATGCGACACTAAGGCAAAAGCATACTAACCAAAAAGCCCCGCTCGATAGCGGGGCTTCCTGGCTTAAACTGAAAAACTAAAAACTATCGTAATTGTCTTGAGTCTATTCGACTCAACTCAACTAACTCTAACGTTCCGAAAATTTCTTTTCGAAACGGGGCAATATTAAGGATACTTTGTTAACAATTCGATATGCAGAGACTTAAAATTGTCAGTCATTTATTGTAATGAACACGTTTTCAGGAAATTGAATCTGGAATTATTTTTCCCGGATTCAATATTTGATTCGGATCCATCACTCTTTTGATGGATTTCATAACCTTCAACTCTGCCTCATTAAAAGCAATATCCATGTAATCGCGCTGGACCAGCCCTATTCCATGCTCACCGCTTAGTGTTCCTCCTAACTGAACGCACAATCTGAAAATTTCTCGAATAGCCAGCGGCAACTCGTCATTCCATTGCACATCCGTAAGCTCACCCCGAATAATGTTGATGTGCAAGTTTCCATCGCCTGCATGCCCATAGCAAACAGAACGAAATCCATAACGGCCGCCTATTTCCTTGACGCCTTTAAGCAATGCCGGCAATTGATAGCGGGGAACGACGGTGTCTTCCTCCTTGTATACGCTATTCGACTTTACTGCCTCCGCAACTTTGCGACGCAATTTCCAAAGCTGATTCTTTTGAGCTTCATCATCGGCGAATAGAATTTCACCACAACCAAAGTCCTGAACTACGTTGGAAATGACTTCGCAATCTGACATAAGGGCTTCCATGTGATTGCCATCCACCTCAATAAGAAGATGCGCCTGAATAGCAGGTTCTACCGGAACATTGACATCGTCCACAAACTTCAACA
The DNA here is from genome assembly GCA_044353065.1 of Flavobacteriales bacterium. Taxonomy (GTDB): domain Bacteria; phylum Bacteroidota; class Bacteroidia; order Flavobacteriales_D; family Sanyastnellaceae; genus JAIBBG01. The sequence continues at coordinate 10,015 of JBILCQ010000032.1, forward strand.
CCCAATCAATGGCATCGCGCTCCATAAACTCCAGAGCACTGGGAGTGATACCCGCTCTAAAAATGGCACTTACTGCTTCACATGCCTTGGTCGCATCGTAGAATGGAACCAGCATTAGCAATTGAACCTTCGGCAATGGAACCAATTTCAGAACTGCTCGCGTTATTACACCAAGCGTTCCTTCACTACCTACCATGAGCTGCGTTAGATTATACCCTGTTGAATTCTTCAATGTGTTGGCCCCGGTGTGAATAACATCACCGTTGGCCAATACTACTTCCAGGTTGAGCACGAAGTCTTTGGTAACTCCATATTTCACAGCCCTCGGTCCGCCGGCATTTTCAGCGAGGTTTCCTCCAATAAAACAGGAACCACGGCTGCTGGGATCAGGCGGATAATACAAGCCCTTGGCTGCAACCGTTTCCTGCAGCACTTGCGTGATAACCGCCGGCTCAACGGTTACCTGCAAATTGAACTCATCGATTTCGACTATCCTATTCATCTTCTCCATGCTCAGGCCTACACCACCGTGCACACTCAGTGCCCCGCCACTTAAACCGGTTCTTCCGCCAATTGGCGTGACAGGAATATGTCTATCGTTGCAATACTTCAGTATAGAACTTACCTCAGCTGTATTCATCGGTTTCAACACGACCTCCGGTGGATGAACAAGGTCTTCTGTTTCATCGTGACCATACGACTTGCGTGTTTCATCGTCTGCAAACACGCGAGTGGGTTCTAGAATTCCTTCCAATACAACAATATCCTCGGGCGTAATTTTCGAATAGTTCATACAGGTATCAGGAAAGCATTTTTTGAATGAGCTCATCGACTGAATACGTTGCTTGCTCCCCGCTTTGCATGTGCTTGAGCGCAACAACATTGTTATTCATTTCTTCTTCCCCAACAATAGCAACGAATGGTATGCTCTTATCGTCGGCATATTTGAACTGCTTCTTCATTTTGGCGCTCTCCGGATAAATTTCCGAGTTGATGCCTACATCCCTCAACCGACGCAGCAGCTGCATGCAGTATCGTTCTTCCTTATCACCAAAGTTGGCGAATAGCACTTTCGTGCTCTGCATGGCATCTGAAGGGAATACATTCAATTCAGTCATCACATCGTAAATACGATCGGCACCGAAAGAAATCCCCACCCCGGAAACACCCTTCAGGCCAAAGATTCCTGTGAGATCATCGTAGCGACCTCCACCACAGATACTACCCATTTGGACCCCAACTGCCTTCACTTCGAAGATTGCTCCTGTATAATAATTGAGACCTCGAGCCAATGTAACGTCGAGCTCCAGCGAAGCGGTTTTCAATCCCAATTCATGCACTCTTGCCATAACATAGCGTAGCTCGTGAATTCCCTTCATCCCTGCTTCTGACTGAGCAAGCATATTTTCTAAAGTAACCAGTCGATCTTCATTGCTTCCGCTTAGTTTGAATAACGCGCGAATAATCTCAATCGATGCCTCTGCGAAACCCCGTTCAAGCAACTCCTTTACCACTCCATCCTCGCCCACTTTGTCGAGCTTATCGATGGCAATGGTCATCTCCATCATGCGATCAGCTATACCCGCGAGTTCAGCAATGCCTTGCAGAATCTTACGATTATTGATTTTAATGATAGCAGGTACTTTCAACGCAGAAAGCGCATCATCAAAAATCTGTACGAGCTCGACTTCATTCAATAAACTATCACTGCCCACCACATCGGCATCGCACTGATAGAATTCGCGATAGCGCCCCTTTTGCGGACGGTCGGCGCGCCAAACCGGTTGAATCTGATAGCGCTTGAATGGAAACGCAATCGTGTTTTGATGCATCACCACGAAACGTGCGAATGGCACCGTGAGGTCATAGCGCAACGCCTTTTCCGCGATGCCTTTCGTCACTGCATTCAACTGACGCTGTTGCAACGCTTCATCGGGAACCGACTTCAAATAATCGCCACTATCGAGAATGCGAAAAATGAGTTTATCACCCTCGTCACCATACTTACCGGTAAGGGTTTCAACATTCTCCATGCTGGGGGTCTCAAGCGGCATATAGCCGTAGCGCTGAAACACGGTTCGTATGGTATCGAATATATAGTTGCGACGCACCATCACTTCAGGTGAAAAGTCGCGCGTACCCTTGGGTATAGAAGGTTGAGACATAATTTGTACTTGGTGCGAAGGTAAAAGATGGATTGTCCGAAAAAACGAGAAATTATGCACCAAAAAAACGCACTTCCCGATCGTCGCTTGCGCTGATAAGATTGCCGTCCATTTGCAACAAGCGATTGACCGAATGCTTATGACCTCCTTCCGCAAAATCTATTCTTTGCAGTGGGTCAAATGTTGACGGTTCCCAACACTTGATGGTTTTATCGCGACTGCACGAAACAAAACAATTCGCTGCCTCGTGAAAAAGAATATCGTAAATGGTCGATAAATGAGCGGCGAAGGCGAGCACTTGTTTGAACCCATCATTCATGGAATGGCAACGGATGAACGCGTCTTTGCCGCCGCTAATCAGAACCGGTTTCAAGGGATGCCATGCCACGGCAGTTGCTCCGTCTTCATGGGAATGAATCATCTCGCGTGTTTGATACGATTCAGCATCGAGCACATGCACCGGTCCGGAGTTGTCGGCTATAGCTATTAAATCGCCCTCATGGCGAAGAGCGATGCGTCTTAACTTTCCATCCGACAATGGAATAGAACGCATGATATTCGATGTCGAAAGATCCAACACAGTTAAAACACCGTTACCACCGCCCACCAACAAGCGATTTCGCGAATCATCCATTTTCAAATCGAAAATCCCTTTTTCATCGAGACTCCATGCGTGTTTTTCTTGTCTCGATTTCACATCGACCGCATGCAGTTTACCATTACCACATCCAATAAAAAGTAATTGGCTGGGCTTGTAGAATAACAGAGAATAAACAGGAGAGTCAGTGCGCACGGTGAACGGAAGTTGATCCGCTGTATCTAAATCCCACAGCGCAACTATTCGATCACCACCGGCGGTGAAGAGTTGATTTTGTGTTAAGCCTTCTGCCAGCGCGTAAACCGGAGCCAGGTGCGGACCCAGCGGCTTTGGTAAGTGGCGAATGGCGAATGGCGAGTGACTGTTAGGCACGATGGGTTGCATTAACTGCAAAGCAAAGATAGAAACTAGGAGAAGGGATAAGGGATAAGGGGTGGGGTAAGGGAGAAGGGGTAAGGG
>JBILCQ010000033.1:0-13203 GCA_044353065.1 Flavobacteriales bacterium
ATTGCTCTACCAGCTGAGCTACGAGATCTTGCCTCTGAAAAGCGGGCGCAAATATACTCGCGCTTTTCGTTTACGCAACCTTTGTTGAGAATTTCTGAATGGAAAATGGAAAAAGTGCGGAAATCCACGATTTTACAACAACGGATGACGCTCGAATGGGCGCGATTTATCCAAATACAAACGATATGTGGCCAGTTTACGGTAGAGGGATGCCCCTAAATTTTCAGCGATGTGTATCATTTTCGGATTGAAATCGCCTATCCACGTCAAGATGGTTTCATGGTAACGGTTGAGGGTCACAATGTGTTCTTCGCAGTATTTTATCATGGCTCCTTCGATTCCTCGCCCATGGTATTCTTTGTCGACGCCAAACACAATACCCACCATCACTTGGCGCTTGCCAAACAGTTTGTAATAGAGGAAGCGCAGCATGCCAAGTGCATTCATATTGCCATGCACGTGTTGCATGAATTCATTCACTTCGGGAAGATTGATGTAAAAGCCAATCGGTTTTTCATGGTGGTAGGCGAAAACCATAATATCGCGATCCATGATGGGGCGCATGGCTTGAATGGCTTTGCGCGCTTGTTCGATTTTCATGGGTTTGAATCCACCATGCACTGCCCAGGCGGCGTTGTAGATGGTCACGAAATCAAGGGCAATTTGTTCCATGCTTCGTCCACGTGCATTGGTTACACGAAAGGAAGAGTCTTGCATGAGTTGTTGCGATTTTCGCACGAATACCTCTTGTGCCGGCACATGCAGATCGCGCTTGTAGCACAGCTGTTCGTAGTAAATCTGAAAGCCGAAGTTTTCGAAGAATCTCCGGTAATACGGTGGGTTGTAATTCATGCGGAAGCTCCCCATGTCCGTAAAATTCTCGATGAGAAGTCCCCAGTAAGCTTCCTTTTCTCCGAAGTTTATAGGGCCATCAATGGCTTCCACCCCCAATTCTTTGAGCCATTCGGTGGCTGTGCTCAATAGCAGTTGAGCAGCTTCGTCATTATCTGTGCACTCAAAAAAACCGATGCCTCCGGTTTTTTGCGTTTGGGCATCGGAGTATTTTTTTGAGAAAAAGGCCGCAACCCGGCCAATCGCCTTGTCTGACTCGTCAAGCAGCAGCCAGCATGCAGCGCTTCCCTGAGAGTAGAGTTTGTTTTTATTTGGATTGAAGATTCCCTCAATGTCTTGTCGAATGTGCGGAATGTAGTTCGCATCGTTGGCATAAATGAAATCCGGCACTGTAAGCCAGCGTTTCCATAGTTTATCGTTGTTTGCGATTATGGCCTTCATTGCATTCCTCAAAATGAGCTGCGCAATTTATTCATAACCCCCAAAAGAAAAAATGATGCTCTAGACAACCTATCTCCTCTTATTTTTGTCAAGTTTCAAGAACCTCCAACCAAAAGGAATCACTTTTATGAAAATGATTTTTCTCGTGTGTGCGCTTGCCTTGCTTTCTGCAGGAACATTTGCGCAAAGCACACCTTCACAGCGCGTGCAGCAAGCCCGCACTCCTAATGAACTCAATGCCATGACGACCGAAGAAAGAGCTATGCTCGAATTTCGTGCTGAAAAATTGTGTTGGTTCGAACAAGTGAAACCCGGCTCGGATGCGCCTTTCTTCGCACTCACCGACCGCAATGGAAACGCCGTTGAGCTCACCGATGCCATCGTAGCCGATTTCAATCCATTGCTCTACACTTTGCCACAGCAAGCGGTGCGTTGCGAAAACTTACCGGTACAAACCACCTCCGGCAATCGCTATTTGCTCATCGTTCGCTCGGAAGAGATGATGACCAAAGAATGGCAGCGTCGGCAAGTTCAACTTTCTAAAAACCAGTCGAAGTAATATGAAAAAGATATTTACCGCTGTTCTTTTCTCTTGTCTGACTTCCTTGTTGTGGTCTCAGACGGAGGTTTTTAATATCGGAGACACTCCGGATTATGCAGGATGCGATGCCATTATGCACGACGACAATGGAGGATTGGTACCCTATTCTCCGGATGCAAACGATGAGATATTGATTTGCTCGGCTGACATCACGGAACAGATAAATTTGTTCTTCATCGGTTTCAGCCTGTCGCCCGGAGACACGCTCTACATTTATGACGGGTTCGATGCCACTGCGCCCTTAATGGGTGCATACAGCGGCGATAGTTTGCTTTTCGAAACCGTATCAGCTTCAGGGCCATGCCTCACTGTGAGATTCGTTGCCAACGGTGACGCTGATGTGGGCGATTTCTCAGCGCGTATTGTTTGCGGAATTCCTTGCGAATTTCCAGTTGCAGTAATTCAAGGCCAAGAATTAAACGGAGCCCCTGCTGATACCGTGAAAATTTGCCCAGGTGAGTCAGTTCAATTCGATGCATCCGGTTCGGATTGGACAGATGGTGCCACCCCAACCTATTTCTGGGATTTTGGTGATGGAAGTACAGCAACTACTACTGGTAATGTGAATTCCACTTCGCACACCTATCCACAATCTGGAGGTTATAGGGCTCGTCTGCGACTGGAGGATAGCAATAATTGCGAGAGTTTGAATTTGCCACAAGTGATTGTTTTTGTTTCGACCCCTTACGTTTTTGACTTGACAGTTAGCGCTCCTGAATTTTGTCTTGGTGAAGAGGTGTTGCTGGGCACCCAGGCATACATTGATACGACATCTAACCTTGTTGATGAAACGGAAAATGGTTCTTCTGTAACGTGGATTGAGGAAAACAACGTTGTTTTTGAAGATGGAATTTACATACCCGATAATCAGGGATGTTTTGAAGCAGAAATTGTGTTCAATGGATTCGGGGGTATTACGATACAGGACGTAAATGACTTCAATAACATTTACTTCAACATGGAGCACTCTTATGTAGGTGATATCACCATCCGAATTATTTGTCCAAATGGCCAGACCATGAGTATTTTCCCAGAGCAAGGCGGTTCAAGTACTTTTCTCGGTGAACCTATCGATGATGAAACAGGAACTCCGGGTATTGGCTATACTTATTCGTTCACACCTGGTGCAACAGGTGGGTCCTGGATGGAGTACTTGGCTGGTGGTGGTGCATCTCCCATTCCTGCTGGAGAATATCAACCGGAAGGTTCGTTTGATGATTTAGTAGGTTGCCCGATTGATGGAGCATGGACTCTTGAGGTATGCGATATTGTTCCGGCCGATGACGGCTATGTTTTTGAATTTGGGATTCAGTTTGTTTCTACGCTCTACCCCGATCTATTGGAATTCACTCCTGTCGTTGGCAATGGTTGTGATTCTAGTTATTGGGTCAATCCGGAAGTGTTTACGTCGTTAGGTGAAAATTGCGACTGGGCTGTTTTTAATCCAGATTCGGCGGATGTTTACACCTTCATCTATGAGGTAGTAAATGATTTTGGATGTGTTTTCAGCCGGAGTATTGATGCCATTGTTATAGGTCCACCTGTTGCAATTGCAGGTCCGGATGTATACAATTGCGGTAATGCAATTCAACTTTCAGGCAGCTACGACCTCATCTACACAGGCCCGGTCACATACAGTTGGACCGCAAGCGTTGGCGATGCATTATTGGAGAATACTGCCAATAGTACCTTGGACTTAGATGTAGAGTACTTAAATGAATTTAATGACACGACAATCGCGGTTTATTTAACCACCGCCAGAGTCGACGATGAATTTCCATGCTCTACCACGGATACGCTGAATGTTCTTTTACCACTGCTACCCTTGCGCATTGATTCAATCCCCCCTCTATTCCCTTGTATTTTTGAACTACCTTATTCAGTGGAGTTATCTGCGGATCAAAATCAAGCAGGGGTCAGCTACCAATGGGAGTTTTTCGGGTATGATACGCTCATTACAGATTTCTCTGACGAAACATCTATCTCTTATAGTGAACCGGGCGTGTTTAGAGTTTATTCCATTGAGCCCAATTGTGGGAGATCAGTTTATCGGGATATCGCAGTGACTCCGGAGCCATGCGGATTAATACCCAATATCGTTACTCCCAATGGTGACGGCGAGAACGACACGTTTCGTGTCGTTGGTATTGAGAGAATACCCGGAAGTACTTGCCAAATCTTCAACCGTTGGGGTAACCTCGTTTTTGAAGATAAAAACTATGATGGAACTTGGAAAGCGACCGACATTCCCGATGGCGTTTACTATTATGTTGTAGGTTTCAACCGTAAATCCGGTATGGAATACTTCAGCGGAGACTTAACCATTCTTCGATAGAAAAAAAATTATAGCTGTATCAAAAGCTGCCCACCGTGGCAGCTTTTGTTTTATGCGGCCATCATATTTGCAGAATTAATTATGGATGCTATCGACGAATTGGGAAAGCTTGCTTCCGTTTTGCGCATCGAACAGCGCGAAGATTATGCGCTGCACGACGCATGGCTCAAGCAGTCGAGTATTCAAGAACGCAAGCGCAACGGGATAACCTGGTTTCCGCTGCGCATTGTCGAAACCGGTTATGGCATTGGTTCCTATCCGTTTGTGGTGGTGGAACGAAATCCGGGCGATAAACTCGATCACAAATTTCAAAGCGCAGCCCCTGTTTCCATCTTTTCTGCTACCGCAGGAAATGAGGATTGCACGCTCACAGGAACGGTGGGCTATGTGGATGATCAGCGCATGAAGATTTCGTTTTTCGTGGATGAACTACCCGACTGGTTCGACGATGGTAAGCTGGGTGTAAATCTGTTGTTCGATACGCGCACTTACGACGAGATGTTCAAGGCGCTCAACCAGCTCATCAACATCGAGAAAGGCCGCTTAAAAAATCTGCGCGATGTCATACTTGGCTACAAATCTGCCGCATTCAAATCCTTTACGGGAAGCTTATCAGCACATCTGAACGAATCTCAAAACTATGCGTTGAAGTCGATTTGCACAGCTGAAGATATTGCCATTGTGCATGGTCCGCCCGGCACGGGAAAGACAACAACGCTTGTGGAGTCAATACTCGAGGTGTTGAAGGAGGAAAAGCAAATCATGGTATGTGCGCCCAGCAACGCGGCCACCGATCATTTGGCGAAATGTCTTGCTTCCAAAGGTCTGCGTGTGGTGCGTATCGGCAACCTGGCCAAGGTTGAAACCGATAACACGTCGCTCACCCTCGATGCAATCTTGCAGCGAGAAAAGGACTTTAAACAAATCAAGGAACTGAAACGCCGCGCGCTCGATCTGCGCAAGATGGGCGGAAAGTACAAGCGCTCGTTTGGAAGAGAGGAGGCCGAGCAGCGTAAACTCATCTTTCACGAAGCGCGACAAATAAGCAAGGAGGCACGCGAACTGGAATCCTATTTAATTCAGAAGGTGCTCGACGACGCGCAGGTGATTGCCTGCACACTTATCGGTTCGGCATCGGAAGATTTGGCCGGGCGCCGATTTTCGACCGTAGTCATTGATGAAGCAGGTCAAGGAATTGAGCCGGCCGTTTGGGTGCCCATACTCCGTGCGGAACGAGTGGTCATGGCGGGTGATCCTTTTCAATTGCCACCCACCGTGAAAAGTCAGGAGGCGGCTTCGAAGGGTTTGACGGAAACCCTCCTCGAAAAGGCCATTCAGCGATTGCCCGAGGTAGCTTTGCTCAATGTGCAGTATCGAATGCACGAATCCATCATGTCGTTTTCCAATCGGAAATTTTACAAGAATGAATTGAAGGCGCACGAATCGGTGTCGTCGCGATTGTTAGGCAATTCAATTCCGCTCGAATTCATTGATACTGCCGGATGTGGCTTTGAAGAGCAAGGTGGCGAAGGAGGAGTTTCACTCTGCAATCCGGAAGAAATTACCATCCTTCGCAAACACTTCGATCAACTCCAATCAGAAATTGCTGAGCAATGGAACACAGCTGTTATTTCGCCCTATCGCGCTCAGGTGGAATTGCTCCAGCACGAGTTTGCCGGTGTTGAGTCGGTGGCCGTTAATACCATTGATTCTTTTCAAGGTCAGGAGCGTGATGTTGTTTACATCAGTTTGGTCAGAAGCAACGACAAAAGTGAAATTGGATTTTTGCGCGATTATCGGAGAATGAATGTGGCCATGACACGAGCGCGCAAAAAGCTCGTCATTGTTGGTGATAGCGCTACGCTGGGGAATGATCGTTTTTTTGGTGAGTTTTTGGAGTACGTCGAATCTGTTGCCGGTTATCGAACTGCTTGGGAGTTCATGTATTAATCATTTCTTGGATGCTCGTTTTTCGAGCATGGGTACAAATGAAAAATCGCCGTGATAAGTGGTTTCGAATGTGCCGTCATCTTGCTCCTGAACAGCCATCATTTTTTGCACATCACCCTCTCCAAAGGGCATAACTAGAATTCCTCCGGGTTTTAATTGCATCATCAGTGCATCGGGAAGTTTGGGCACAGCACAGGTAAATAGAATACGATCAAAAGGAGCAAATGCAGGCAGTCCTTTAAACCCGTCACCATAGCTGAGAAAGGGTTTATACCCCATCTTTTCCAGCAACTTCTTGGAACTTATGTGAAGTGATTGCTGGCGTTCAATTGAATAAACCTTCGCTCCCAATTCGCAGAGCACTGCGCACTGATAGCCGCTTCCGGTACCTATTTCAAGCACTTTCATTCCCGGTTTGATTTGCAGAAGACTCGATTGCAACCCTACCGTATATGGATGCGAAATGGTTTGATCTTCTCCAATTTGAAACGCTTTGTTATTGTAGGCGAATTCCAGAAACGCACTAGTTAAAAAGTAATGACGCGGCACGGCATTCATGGCATCGAGCACTTTCTTATCGGTGATGCCCATGCTGCCAATCTCTTCTACGAGCTTCTTTCTAAGGCCCTTATGTCTATATGAATCTTCCAGCATAGCGATGGCTAAAACTAAGGGTGTGTTTCATTCGCTATGCGCTGTTGAAAATTAAAAATTAACCATGGAATGTAGACACGATGAAGATGAATTTTTGTGGTATGGCCGATAAGCTGAAAATAGGAGTGTTGGGGGCAGGGCATCTGGGGAAGATACATATGAAGTGTATTCTGGAGCTGCCGGAAACATACGAGTTCGTGGGTTTTTTCGATCCTAATCCGGAGAATGCCAAGCTCGCCGCCGAGCAATTTGGCACCATGGCATTTCACAATGCGAAATCGCTCATTGAGGCGTGCGATGTCGTCGATATTGTAACTCCCACAGGGAATCATTTTGAAAGCGCTTCGATGGCCATACGCAGTCTGAAGCATGTGTTTATTGAGAAGCCGGTGACAAATACATCCGAAGAGGCAAGAACCTTAATCAACCTCGCTAAGGAAGCCGGTGTGAAAGTGCAAGTTGGTCATGTCGAACGCTTCAATCCGGCGTTTCAGGCAGTAAAGGGACATCTAAATCAACCTCGGTTCATCGAGACGCACAGACTGGCGCAGTTCAATCCTCGGGGAACCGACGTTTCGGTCGTCTTGGATTTAATGATTCATGACATCGACATCATTCTTTCGGTTACAGGAGCAAATGCCCGCAGAATCTCGGCGAGTGGTGTGGCTGTTTTGAGCGATACGCCTGACATTGCTAATGCGCGTATTGAGCTCGACAATGGCTGTGTGGCCAACCTGACTGCAAGTCGTATTTCATTGAAGAATATGAGAAAGACCAGGTTCTTTCAAAAGGATGCTTATATCGCCGTCGACTTTCTTCAGAAGGAGGCGGAAATTGTTCGAATGAAAGAAATTGTGGGCGATCCTGATCCATTCTCGGTGACTATCGATTTAGGAGCAGACCGAGGTCAAAAGGAAATACTATTCGATAAGCCCGCCATTCCGGCCACTAATGCCATTCGGGAAGAATTGGCCTCGCTCGCACGGTGCATCCACACCAACGAATTTCCGGAGGTTTCTCTGCAAGACGGAACCCGGGCGCTCGAAGTGGCTCTTCAGGTGCTTGAAAAGATGGCCCAGCATGTTTTGATTCAGGATCCTGATGTGCTCCCTCCGAAGGACTTCAATTAAGCCAGTCCATAACTTTTCAACAAATACAATTTTTGTACAATCGTGGGGTTAAGTGGACGCAGTTTTACTGCCTTAACCCGAAATAATCCAGCCTTCCGAAATGAGCTTGAGGAGTTTGATGTGTTTTATTATGGTATGCTTTGCGGTATCGCTCATTGTTTCATGCAAGCGTTCTGACGATAACCTGGTACCGGCTTTTATTTCTGTTGGTGAGTACTCGTTTCAACCGGGGCCTGGGCAAGGAAGCAGCAGCACCGGTTTAACTGAATTTTGGTGCTATACGGATGGCGATATTTTAGGTGTGGTCGATACGCCTGTCTCTCTCCCGCTGTTAAAACAAGGACGGCAAACAATCAATGTTTTTGCGGGAATAAAGAATAATGGAATGGGCGTGAGCCGTATTCGTTATCCCTTCTACACTTCTTTCGATACAACCCTCGATGTTGTTCCCGGAAATACCTATCGGTTGAGCCCGCGATTCAGTTATTTAGCCAGCGCTAATGTCAATGCGAATCGCAATTTTGAGTCCGGTTCTATTTTTTCGAGTGCACCCGGAAATGATGGAGGGATGTTTAATCGAATAGAAGGTGGCGGATTTCCTTCTTCCGGTTCTTATTGTGGTAAGTTTACGCTGCCCTCCGGTGCGAACCTGCTCAGCTTTCTAGATGAGATTGAGTTTTCAGTTACATCAGGGTCTGTCGCTTTTATGGAGATGGACTACAGTTGCAATAACACCTTTTCGGTGGGGGTTTATGTTCTTGAGAACGCTGTAAAGGTTCCCATTCTTTATTTAACCCCCACCCAAAGCGGCTCGGATGGGTTTCCTAATTGGAATAAAATCTACATCGATCTGGGCATGGTTGCCAAGCAATACCCAAGTGCTACAGATTATAAATTGTATATAGAGTGTTCGCGAAACGAGGCGAGTGTGCCAGTCATCTATTTGGATGATATCAAAATTGTGAAATAGGCGGAAGAATGAAAAATGCAGGAAAAATATCGCTTTACATCCTAACCGACTGGTTGGCCGCCGCCGTTGCATGGACAATCCTCTATGTGTTTCGGAAGTTGTATCTCGAACCCACCAAGTTCGGAAGTTATGTTCCCCTTGATTTTGATATGAACTTCTTTCTTGGGCTGGCGCTGGTTCCGCTGTTTTGGCTGCTACTATACGCGCTCAGCGGACATTACTCGGATATTCTGCGGAGACACCGATTGAAGGAGTTTGCTCAGGTCTCAGTTATAACCACCCTCGGCGTTATCATCATTTTCTTTGTCTTGCTGCTCGACGATGAAGTCAATTATTACAGCCAGTATTACAAGTCATTTCTAGTTTTATGGCTTACGCACTTGCTGTTCACTTTGTCGGGTCGACTATTTCTTACTTCGAGAACGGTTGCAAAAGTGCATCGAGGTGAGATTGGCTTCAATACTATTATTGTAGGTGGTTATGATCGCGCCCTGAATTTATACGAAGAAATTCTAGCGATGAAAAACTCACCGGGATACAAGTTCGTTGGATTTGTGCGGGTGAACGGACAGGATAATCTGCTGACGAAGCATATACCGCTATTGGGGAAGTACCATGAGCTTCCCGGACTTATTGAAAAGTTTGAAGTGGAGGAGGTAATCGTTGCTGTGGAAAGTGGCGACCATAAAGATCTTCAGGATATTTTGTCTTTACTGGAAGGAAAAGAAGTGAAGGTGAGCATTATACCGGACATGTTCGATATTCTAAGTGGATCGGTAAAGATGAGCAGCATCTATGGCGTGCCGCTCATTCGTGTGAATCAGGAAATAATGCCGCAGTGGCAGTTTTCGGTGAAGCGATTGATTGATCTATTCGCGTCATTTCTAGCTTTAATTGTGCTTTCTCCCGTATTTCTTTTCATCGCTTTGGCTGTGAAGTCTTCGTCGAAGGGACCTATACTTTATTCTCAAGAACGTATCGGTAAACATGGATTGCCTTTTCGCATTTTTAAGTTCAGAACGATGTATACAAATGCGGAGGCGAATGGACCTCAGTTGAGTTCGAGTTCTGACAGCAGGATAACCGGAGTAGGTAAATTCCTCCGAAAGACACGATTGGATGAGCTTCCTCAATTTTACAATGTCATCATTGGTGATATGTCGCTGGTTGGACCTCGACCTGAACGAAAGCATTTCATTGAGTTGATTATGCAGCGTGCGCCGCACTACAGTCACTTGCATCGCGTGCGACCCGGCATCACCTCATGGGGCCAGGTGAAATATGGGTATGCCGAGAATGTGGATCAAATGATTCAGCGACTCAAGTTCGATATTCTATACATCGAAAACATGTCACTGGCCATGGACTTCAAGATACTGTTCTATACAGTTGCTATTGTATTGAAAGGTTCAGGCAAGTAATCAAACCTTCGCAGCGGCCTTGCGCATACGGTCCGATTGATATACGTCGGATGCATGGTAAGGCAATTCCTTTCTAATCTCGTCGAACAGCGACTCTAAAACAACTGAGCTCTTCAGCGGTCGTCGCAAATCAAGTGCTTGTGCCGCCGTGAGCCACTCTATACCGATTATCTTTTGTAGGTTATCGAGTACACGCAAACATTTAGTCGCCGCATTGGCGCCCATACTTACGTGATCTTCTTGTCCATTGCTGCTATCAATGCTGTCGATAGAGGCGGGGCTGCAAAGTTGTTTGTTCTGAGAAACAATACTGGCGGCAGTGTACTGAGGGATCATGTAGCCGCTGTTCAGGCCTGCGTCGGGAGCGAGATAAGCGGGCAGGCCACGTTGTCCGCCTATCAGCTTGTAGGTTCTTCTTTCTGAAATGCTGCCGGTTTCTGCCAGTGCTATAGCCAGAAAATCGAGCACCAACGCTAGAGGTTGACCGTGAAAATTTCCTCCCGAAATGATTTTATCGTGCTCCATAAATATGAGCGGGTTGTCGGTTACGGAGTTCAACTCTGTTTCTACAACTTTTTTTACGTGTGCCAGTGCGTCGAAACCGGCTCCCATTACTTGCGGTATGCATCGGAAACTGTAAGGGTCTTGCACATGCTCTTTGTGTTGGGAAGCAATTGAACTTCCGGCCGACAGGTCACGCATGCGCTGCGCTACATAACGCTGACCTGCATGCGGGCGCACCGCGTGCACAAGTTCATCGAATGGCTCCACTCGCCCGTCGTAAGCGTCGAGCGAGAGTGCGGCTATGTCAAGTGAACGCTCCATTAATCGCTCGCCCTCTGCAACACACCACGTCGCATATGCACTCATGAACTGAGTTCCGTTGATGAGCGCCAGACCTTCTTTACTACTCAATTTAACTGACTGAAGTCCGCATGCACTCAGTGCTTCGCGAGAGGCAACTTTATTTCCCCGGAAGTAAACCTCACCGTGACCAATCAACGGAAGGCACAGGTGAGAAAGGGGAGCTAAATCGCCGCTAGCCCCTAAAGAACCTTGCGTGTAAACAACAGGAACGATGTCATGATTGTACAGCTGCACCATCAGTTCAGCAGTAGCTGGTTGAACACCGCTGTTGCCGAAGAGTACCCCGCGAATCTTGAGAAGCAGCATCAACTTTACCAGGTGGCCGGGTACTTCTTCACCCATGCCGCAAGCATGAGAAAGAAGCAGATTTTCTTGTAAGGTCTGTAAATCTTCCCCCGCAATTGCGGTGTCGCAAAGTGAACCAAACCCTGTGTTTATACCGTAAATCGGGGCGCTGAGCTGCTTGGATTTTTCATCTAAATAGTCGCGCACTTTCTGCAGACGTGATGTATCTGTTTCCGTCAGACTAAGGGTTTGTCCCGACTTTACGAATGCAACTGCTTCGCGGCACGTGATGCTTTGGTTGATATCAAGAATTTTCATAGGGGCAATTTCGCGCTGCAATGTAGAACGGGATTATGAATGTGGCGGCTTTCTGGCTTTTGACTAAATAAGAAGTATTCAACCTTTCATGAACGGCAGTTTTATTTCCCGGTGGTTATACCTAATTTGGCCGCCATAATTTTTCACCATGAAAGTCAGTAAACTTATCCTTGTGCCGTTTGCATGTCTGCTCGTTAACCAGGCCAACGCACAAAATATTCGCTTCGAAGAGTATACACTCGGCAATGGTCTACACGTCATTTTGCACGAAGATCACAGCACTCCAATAACCGCGGTTACCGTAATGTACCACGTAGGTTCGAAAAACGAAACTGTTGGCCGTTCCGGTATGGCTCACTTCTTTGAGCACTTGTTGTTTGAAGGGTCTGAAAACATTGGACGCGGACAATATGCGAAGTTTGTTGAAAATGCAGGTGGTGCGCTCAATGCCAATACATCGCAAGACCGAACATTCTATTACGAACTTCTTCCAAGCAATCAGTTGGAACTTGGCCTATGGCTCGAAAGCGAGCGCATGCTGCATGCAAAGGTTGAAATGGTGGGAATCGAAACTCAACGCGAAGTAGTGAAAGAAGAAAAGCGTCAACGTGTCGATAATCAGCCCTACGGCACCCTATTCCAGGAAACCCTCGACCATGCGTTTGATGTTCACCCATACAGCTGGCCGCCCATTGGTAGCATGGACGATTTGAATGCTGCCCAGGAACAAGATTTTAAAAATTTCTACAAAGCTTTTTATGTGCCCAACAATGCAGTGCTGAGCATCGCCGGCGATATCGACGTCGCAGCTACCAAAGCTCTCATTGAGAAGTATTTTGCCTCGATTCCGCGCGGACAAGGCGAAGTGCCTCGTCCAACGCAGGTTGAACCTCTGAACAAAGGTGAGGTTAGAGATACTGTTTGGGGAAAAGACCAACTGCCTATGGTTGTTCAGGCCTATCACATTCCTGCTCAGGGCACGCCTGAATACTATGCAATCGATATGTTGAATCAGTTGCTTTCGCAAGGAGAGAGTAGCCGATTGAATAAGTCATTAGTTGATGAAAAACAGGTAGCTCTCTACTCCGGAGCATTCACGTATAACACAGAGCACCCGGGACTGACCTTGGCCTACAGCTTAGCCAACATGGGCGTTGATGCAGTCAAAGTGGAAGAGGCGATGAATGCTGAGTTTGATCGTGTGAAGAATGAATCTGTCAGCGACAAGGAATTCCAAAAGTTGAGAAACCAGATTGAGAATGATTTTGTCTCACGCAATGGTTCGGTTGCCGGCATTGCAGAAAGTCTTGCCAACTATCACATGTATTTCGGAGATGCCAATTTGATCAATACTGAAATCGAAAAATACTATGCGGTTA
>JBILCQ010000238.1:0-3880 GCA_044353065.1 Flavobacteriales bacterium
CAAAGCCCATTTCCATCCGCTCTTAGTACCGCCCGACAAGCGGACACCACACTCGTAATAAGGCGTGTTTTCGGCAAGCAATCCGCGTGTTACGGTTAATTGCTGAGCCCCAACATTCGACTCCATGCCAATGTGTGAAGGAAGAATACCCGCATCAATCCGGGCGCTGTGACTGAGACGAAAGCCCAGCGATGCTTCGTATAAGTATTTCACCGCATTTGGTTCAGTTGCAAGATTTCGCTTCACATACGTGCCTGCCATGGGCGCCACAGCGAGCAGCCAGCGATTGTGACGCATGGTGTATTTGACCCAAGCCAGATTGAGCGCCGGGCTGTTATCGGTATGGTTGTATAAAAACTCCAGACGCTCTTCGGCTCCTCCCTGTTGGATGCCCCAGTAGAATTCAGCATATCCTGTAAATTCAAACGACGTCGTGTCTTGAGCCTTTGCTTGAGCGATCAATCCGAAAAGTGCTATGAAACACACCCACGCGAAGATTGTTTGCATGAGTCAAAAGTAGGGAATCAGTCTTTGAATTTTCCGGTTCGAATGTCGAATCCATACGGACAATGTCGACAACCGCTTTGGCAACAGTAACCTCGCTTCAGGTGATACTTCTCCGTGAACACGATGTATCCCTCTTCGGTGTAGTAGTAGTCTTCTCCTTCTATTTTTTTTCCTACAGCCATGGCCAATCAACAATTATTCTTTTCCTGGGTTCACATCCGGCTCAAAATCCAGCGACACCGAATTCATACAATAACGCTTATAAGTAGGCGGAGGACCATCATCAAAAATGTGCCCCAGGTGTGAGTCACAGCGACCGCAAGTAACCTCGGTACGAATCATTCCATGGCTTTTGTCGAGAATGTATTTCGTGGCACCCTGACGAATGTTTTCGAAGAAACTCGGCCAGCCACAACCGCTGTGAAACTTAGAATCGGAGCGGAACAAAGGATTTCCGCAAACCGCACAATAGTAAGTGCCGATGACTTCATTTTCGTAGTACTTCCCTGTGAATGCTCGCTCCGTATGCGCTTCGCGCGCTACTAGGTACAGCTCGCGCGGAAGAATTTGTTTCCACTCGTCGTTACTTACTTCTAAATGAGTTGTATCAGTGCGGGAATAGTGCGGGTTGTTCATTATCGTTGATTGCTGTGCTGAGTTTTCAGAAGTTGGCTGACTGCATGCTGCCAGAGTCAGGCACATGAATACAATCGAGCACGTTTTAGCGAGGTTTATCATGATTTAGCGAACGCAAGAAACTGAGACTATTGTTCAACAAACAACTTTTTTCAAACTTGGTTCTGCTATTTTTTGTTTTAACCGCAATGGCGCAAAGAGAGCTTCGCATTAAGGCATCTGCACTTGAGCCTCAGAAATTAATCTCTTGATTTTCTTCGCTTCTCTGCGGTTTTAATTACCGCTTAAAATCCGAGCAAGCACATCACCCAATAAGTGACTGCGCCCATGGCCGCTGAAATAGGAATAGTAATAATCCATGCAACGAGAAGCTTGCCTGTAACACCCCATTTTACAGCAGATACTCGCTTGGTTATTCCTACACCGATTATTGACCCGGTTATCGTATGAGTCGTACTTACCGGAATACCTTTAATGACTTCACCACCCATTTTCCATGGAAACTTCAAACCTTCTGTAAAGAATAAGGTTATCGCACCAGCCGTTTCCGCAGCCACACCTTCAAACGGTGTCACCTTGGTAATCTTGGCGCCCATGGTCTTCACAATTTTCCAACCACCGCTCATGGTACCAAGTGAAATGGCCGCATAGCACGACAGCGGAACCCATGTGGGCATCTCCTTCAAACTTTCTATTTGACCGCCTGCCATGAGGGCAACAGTTATAATACCCATCACTTTTTGTGCATCGTTACCACCATGCCCAATGCTAAATGCTGCCGACGAAAACAACTGAAGTTTCTTGAAGGATGCATTGGCTTTCGAATTCTGCATGGAGCTCAGGAAAAGCGTGAAAACACCCATGACCAAAACAATAAATCCGAGGAGAATCCACTTGAAATTGGAGCCGTGGAAAACCACCTTCAACCAATAGCTATCGAAACTGCTTTTCAAATTCGAAGCATCATAACGATCCGCTGAATCTTCTATAATGCGATGAGATTCCGCAATCGTCACTTTCTTGTTTTCCTTGCTAAACTGCGCAAGGATAGCTGCTGTCAACGCGCCATTCTCTCCTGTTTCGCCCGCTCGCTTGAGGTAATCAAAACGTACGGTATACTGCGTGCCTGAGGCATCTTCAACCCCCGAATGGTCCTTGGCAATAGTTACCAGCGGAACATATTCTTTCAAGTCTTCCGTTTTGATGGTCAGAAGCTTTTTCACGTCATCCTTCGAGGTCTTCTCGTCAAATACCAGCGTGTAGGAGCTCCCGCCGTTGAAGTCTCGTTTGAACTCGAGTGCGTTGTAAACCAGAAAAACGACTAGGGCAATGATAGTAAGCGAAACAATCTTCATGAATGGCCCTTTACGGAATGAGTTGAGAAACCAAACCGAAATGAGATAGGACATCAGCATGCCGGCTATCGGCGCAACGAAAATGAAAATGGCTGTGGCCAAAATAATTCCGCCGTTGATGGCCTTCCAGCCGAAGGCCGCGAGGAACGCTCCCGCAAACCCACCAATCAGTGTATGCGACGAAGAGGAGGGGATTCCATACCACCAGGTAATCAGGTTCCATGCAATCGCTGCCAACAATCCGGAGAATATCATAGCAAGCGGACTATTTGCCGGCGTGATGTAAATCTCCTTCACCGACTTCGCAATAGTGGTTGCAACACTGTGGTCCTTGAAAATAAAGAAGGCCACGAAATTGAAAAACGCAGCCCAAACTACTGCTTGAAAAGGCGTAAGCACTTTCGTAGAGACAACAGTCGCAATGGAATTCGCGGCATCGTGAAAGCCGTTGATGAAGTCGAAAATCAGCGCAAGAGCAATAACTGAAATCAATAAAATCGAATAGTCCATGGAATTGCTTTAAGAGTTCTTCACCAGTATCGATTCAATGGCATTGGCCACATCCTCACATTTATCCGTAGCTGTTTCCAGCACGGAGAGAATTTCTTTTTTCTTAATCATTTCAATCGCGTTGGTCTCTTCTGAAAACAAACGCGCAATGGCCAAATCAAAAATGCTATCGGCCTCATTCTCTAAATCATTGATGCGAACAATGGCCTCTCTCACACGCTGCGCATTCTTCATGTTTCGGAGATTTTGAATGGCGTTATCGATTTCTTCGATTTGTCGAGACAACACATTGGCCAAACCATGCATCACTTGATCAATTTCCTTCAGTTGATACAAGGAAATGCGAGAAGCGGTTCCATTAATGAAATCCGCCACATCATCCAATGATGTTGCTAAATAGTGAATGTCTTCTCTGTCGAAAGGAGTAATAAAGTTTTCACTTAATTGAATGAATAGATTATGGGTGATTTGGTCACCCACGTGCTCCAAATCGTGAATCTTTCTTACATGTACTTCTCTTTCATCTTCCTTAGCATCCAACAACTCCTTAAACTTCTGCGACATCGCCACAAGGTTGCGGGTTGACTGAGCAAAAGAGTCGAAAAAATCATCCGACTTCGGAGCAAACATTTTAAACAAATTCATACGCATCAACGATTTCAGCAAAAGAACCCGTCGAATAACAACACTGCCTTTCCTTTATGTTACCATATTGTTATGCAACCCTCGTCCACTCTTCATCTCTTCGCAACAAATCACTGATTTGCAGCGAATTGTTTTTCCGAGCCAGATTATCCTGTTCACGTCATTGCACGTCGAGCTGCATCAAGAGTGCGTGGTTTGTTAGATTTGTGTTAAGACATTTTCATTTT
>JBILCQ010000239.1:0-3875 GCA_044353065.1 Flavobacteriales bacterium
TGTCGCATTGCAAAGTTTGATCATGGCCTCGATGGTGGGAATTTCACTCTACGTTTTGGGGGTTCAGAATGCCTTTCTGATTGGGCTGTTTGCAGGAATGGTAAATGTCATACCCTATCTAGGCCCTTTGCTAGGAGCTTCTCTTGGCATGCTCATCGCCTTGACTACATCACTTCACCTCGATTTTGAAGCTCAATTGTTTCCTCTCTTATTTAAAGTTGCGCTAGTGTTCATTTGTGCTCAGATTATAGACGCGTTCGTGGTTCAGCCCAATGTGCTGGGGAGCAGTGTAAAGGCCCATCCGCTAGAAATTTTCATTGTCATTTTGATGGCCGGTACTATTGGCGGGGTAGTGGGAATGGTATTGGCCATTCCGGTCTATACCATATTGCGAGTCATAGCTCGTGAGTTTTTATCGGAATACAAAGTGGTAGAAAGTCTTACACGCCCTTTGAAAGAAGGGGATTAGAACTACTTTCCAACATTTATCGAAAAGGTAGCGAGCTCACCTATTCAATTGACTTATTTTTGTTCCCCGTAAATGCACTTTCGCGCATTGCATACGGGACATGTCAGAAAATATCAAATACATCTTTGTTACCGGTGGAGTAACTTCATCACTCGGCAAAGGAATCATCTCAGCTTCTTTAGCGAAACTCTTACAGTCACGGGGCTATCGCGTTACCATTCAAAAGCTGGATCCATATATCAATATAGATCCCGGCACTCTGAACCCTTACGAACATGGTGAGTGTTTCGTCACCGATGATGGCGCTGAGACTGATCTCGATTTGGGGCACTATGAGCGTTTTTTAAATGTGCCTACTTCGCAGGCTAATAATGTAACAACCGGTCGCATCTATCAAAGTGTTATTGAAAAGGAACGTCGAGGAGAGTATCTCGGCAAGACCGTCCAGATTATTCCGCATATCACCGATGAGATAAAGCGCTGTATTCAAATCTTGGGATCGAAATCAGAATTCGATTTTGTCATTACGGAAATTGGCGGAACGGTTGGTGACATCGAATCACTTCCTTATGTAGAAGCTGTAAGGCAGATGAAATGGGAAAAGGAAGATGATTGCATTGTCATTCACTTGACGCTTATTCCTTATCTCTCTGCAGCAGGCGAGCTAAAGACAAAGCCCACACAGCACTCTGTAAAAACCTTACTAGAAAACGGCGTGCAACCGGATATTCTGGTTTGCCGCACCGAACATGAACTCTCACCGGCCATTCGCAATAAGATTGCCAAGTTCTGCAACGTAACGCCCAATGCGGTTATTCAAAGTATTGATGCTTCCACCATTTACGACGTTCCGGTACTCATGCTTGAAGAAAAACTGGATGAAGTAGTATTGGAAAAGCTACATGTTCAGCCCAAAGCCACTCCTGACTTAACGAAATGGATTGACTTTTTGAATCGATATAAGAATCCGCAAAGCCGCACAACTATTGCACTGATTGGAAAATATGTTGAATTGAAGGATTCATACAAATCCATCGCTGAGGCATTTAATCATGCCGGTGCCGCAAACGAAGTGGGGGTCGATATCCGCTGGATACATTCGGAGGAGCTCACGCCGAAAAATGCAATCGAAAAATTGCAAGGTGTGGATGGTATTTTGGTGGCTCCCGGTTTCGGATCGCGCGGCATGGACGGCAAACTGGAGGCGATTCGCTATGCTCGTGAAAGCAAGATTCCTTTTTTCGGGATTTGTTTAGGAATGCAGATGGCAGTAGTTGAGTTTGCTCGCAACGTGCTCGGATTTGCTGATGCACATTCCACTGAAATGAAAGAGTACACGTCGCATCCCGTCATTAGTTTGATGGCAGAGCAGAAAACGATTATGCATAAAGGAGGCACTATGCGACTAGGATCTTATCCATGCATTCTCACTCCGGGCAGCAAAGCCGCTGAGGCATATGGAAATGCAGTTCGCATAGAAGAGCGCCATCGCCATCGCTTTGAATTCAATAATGAATACAAAACGCAATTTGAAGCAGCGGGAATGAAATGCACGGGGATTAACCCCGACAGTGGATTGGTTGAAATTATTGAACTACCTGAACATCCTTATTTCTTAGCTGCTCAATTTCATCCGGAATACAAAAGCACCGTGATGAATCCACATCCGCTTTTTGTGTCTTTCGTTCAGGCAGCGAAAGTGTATCATGAAGCGCATTAACGCGATTGATGTTTTTTTCGGTAAAGGGGTTTTTAGTCCTTTTGGCCGCTTTGGTTACTCGTTTTTTTACCGAAGAGGAGCTGAAAATGCCAAGGGTTTTTTCTTAATACTCTTTGCGACTTTGCGGTGAAGTAAATAAAAAAATCACTTTTCGATTTTACTGTAGACCAATATCCAAAAGCAGAAGAACACAATTCCGGCTTGCGCTTCCAGCATCGATTCGAATAAAAAGTTTAGAGCGCTTACCATCACAAAGAGGCGGGTATTGAAGTTTCCACCCTGTGCTTGCCAAAGTGCGAAAAGACAAGTGAGTATCGCTAATATCCCCGGCCAGCCAAGCTCTGCACCTAGTTGCAAAAATTGGTTGTGGGCATTCAGGTTTTTGTTAGCAGGATGTTCTTCAGAATTCTGCAAATAAATTGTGTTGAGTGCATGCTGTGTGTCGCCTGTTCCGGCTCCGAATGGGTTATCAAGCAAAACGGAAATTGATGTTTTCCATGTAACAATGCGCATTTGAGTGCTGGTGGCTTGTGAAGTAGAATTGTCGTTTTCTTCCGATCGTTGTTTGGCAATTTGTAAATCTGTGATTGCTTTGTCAACGCGCTGGGAAGTGGCGGGAAGATTGAGTATCGTGAAGAGGAAAAGCGATGACGTAATTAGCAAGAATGATAAGCTTTTTCTAATCGATATTCCCTTGCGGATGGATTGCACGAAAAGAAAAAGCAATGTGGCTAATGCCCCAATGAAACCTGCCTTAGATGATAATAGAACGATAAAAAGTAGTACAAGTGCTATAGCCAAGTAATGAATGAATGCTCTTTTGAATAAGTACTGGCCATTCATTCCCATTACACCCAGAAAGTAAAGATTGATGGCCTGATATTGCGAGGCGTAGGTTGGGTGGATATACCAACTAAGTCTATCGTAAGAAGCGTAGAAAAAATCATTGTGCCGAATCGTTTCATAGGCAGCATGTGAACCGGTAATGGCTATGTATAGAAAGCACCCCGAAATAAAAGCATCTTGAATTTTTGAAACTTCCTGTTTCGTGAAGTTCGGGATTATAAATGCGAGAAGAGGAAAAATGAAAAAAGAGAGTTTGATACCGATTTCATTCCATGCATCAACAAGATGTTCTGTGTACGTTGTCCCAACAATGAGCAATAAGAAAAGAGCCAAAAGACTTATAGGAGCTGAAGGCGCAGAAGGGATGACAAGTGATTTTTTGCGAATGGCATTATAAAAAGCGATCAATAGTATGACGGCAATGACAGTTGGTAAAGCTTTTTTAGCCCACGGAATTGCGAAGCTTAATGAAAGCAGCGATAGAAATAATACGCTGTATTTTTTTGGAGTGGTAAGTTCCATTTTTAGCCCTGCTGTATTCGTTTGATCTGCGGAAGGTGATGGCGCAGGTGAGCATCCATAAATTCCAATGCATGAAGGATGGTGAGCATGCCGGCTGCCGGTTGCCGAAATACCAGCTTGTTGAAATAATTGGAGTCGATGGTAAGAATAAAATGATAGAGCTCGTCACGAAGTAAATTCCATCTAGTTAGTAGCTCTTCTAACGAAGTTGTATTGCCCGGCTCAGGCAGCACATCAGGTGCTTTGTAGCGTTCGTCACTTTCCAAACGCGCATTGATTGCCGCGCTCTTTTCATGATGCTCCACCGTGGCGTCTTCG
>JBILCQ010000241.1:0-3842 GCA_044353065.1 Flavobacteriales bacterium
AATGGTCGTTTTGTATATCAGTCCAACTCCAATGTGGCGCTGCTTCCTGCTTCACTCTCCACACTCATCGAAGGAAGCGGCAGTCGTGTTTTTACCACTGAGTTGAGTCAGCCACACCAAATTCTTATCAGCATCTTCGTTCCGGTTCGTGTCAAAGAATCGACATCCATTCAAGCTCCCGCGGCACCGGAGCCGGCTGTTGAAATGGAGCAACCAACTGAAAGTGCATCCAATAACGAACGTTCATGGACAGTGATAAACCACAACACGCAAGAAAAAGAAACGCTGCGCCACGATAACGACAAGAAGCTGGAGCTCGTTGGCGCAGATGGTAAAACAATCTGGTCCATTGAAATCGAAAGCCCAATCCTGGGCGACGTCATTCAAATCGATGCCCTGAAAAACAACAAACTGCAAATGGCCTTCACTACTGAAAGTGCCTTGTATATCCTAGACAGAAACGGGAAGCCGCTGCCCGGATTCCCTTATCACACCAAGCCCCCGATCACTTCGGGCTTGCTGGCAGCCGACTACGACAACACCAAAAAGTATCGCCTCATTTTCGCGGTAGGCGACGGATCGCTTTTCAATGTGGGAGTAGATGGTAAACCCACTTCGGGTTGGAGATTCATAGAAGCCGGTGGCGAGAAAATCATTTCAGTTAAAACCCAGAAGATTGGTTCTGACGATGTCATTGTGGCCGTTAGTGAACAAGGAACCATTCAACTGCTTAAGCGAACGGGAGAGAAGAAAGCCACTTGCATGAGCAAGCTTGATGGCTTCGATGGAAAGTCACTCGACATTGTTGCGGGAACCGATTTCAGCACAACCAGCATTGTTTACAGCTGCGGTTCCGGTGTGAAAACCATCCAGCTTTCGGTGGAATGAGCCACGACCCATTAAAACTTCTGAGACGCGACAAGACTCTCGCTATCGCCCTAAGCAATTTCAAATTCGAAAAAAGAAAGCGGGAAGAAAACATTGCACTTTATCTGTGCCTATCCATCATCAGCCAACAGCTTAGCACTCGCGTTGCACGCGTAATCTGCGACCGCTTTTTGGATTTGTTTACAGGCCATGAGCCAAACTGCGCGGCCATTTTGCGCATTGAGAAAGACACCTTACGCAGCATTGGACTCAGCGAGTCAAAGTGCAATTACATACACAACGTTTGCGACTTCTTCATGCAACAAAAGCTAAGCGATGAAAAGCTACACGCCATGAGCAACGAAGAGGTAAGCGAAACGCTTATTCAAATCAAAGGAGTGGGTAACTGGACCATTCAGATGCTGCTCATGTTTGCCATGGCACGCGAAGATGTATTCGCTCCCGATGATCTCGGCATTCAAAAAGCCATGGCTCGTTTGTACAAACTCGAGGGAATTACAACGAAAGAGCTAAAGCAACGCATGCTCGATATAAGCGCACAATGGAAACCCTTTCGCACCTATGCCTGCTTGGCACTTTGGTCGTGGAAGGATGGCGGGAATTAGTCGCGGCGACCAATCTCACGCAGGTGCACCACGTGCGAGCGAACTGCTGAAAACACCGTGCGATGTTCGTTGTAGCCGATACCGAATTTCGCACATGTCTCTTTCACAATCTCATTAATGGCAGGATAGTGCACGTGTGAAATACGCGGAAACAAGTGGTGCTCCACTTGATAATTCAGCCCACCTGTAAACCAAGAGACAATCTTGTTCTTCGTTGCGAAGTTGCTGGTAGTATTAATTTGGTGAACAGCCCACTCCACATCAAGTTTTCCACCTTGGGCCATCGGAAAATCGGTTTCCTCAACCACGTGTGCCAACTGAAATACAACAGCGATTACAATACCGCAGGTACTGGTCAAAATGAAATAACCAATAATCGTTTGCCATACTCCAACCATCATCATAGGTAAGGCAAGAAAAGTAAAGTAATAAACCAGCTTGGTTGCCCAAAAGCTAACGTGATCCCAAAACTTGTACTTCTTGATTTTCGTTTCACCCACCTTTCCTGTGAAATACTTCAAAAAGTCGAAGTAGAATACCCAGAAAAAGTAATTCAACGCATAAAAAACAAATCCGTAAATGTGCTGAAAGCGATGAATCCAGTAGCGCTTCTGATTGGAGCTCATGCGCATCACGGGCTGGATATCGATATCGTCATCCAAACCATCGATATTAGTAAAGCTATGGTGCACCATGTTGTGCTTTTGCTTCCACAAATTCACATCGCCTCCCATCAAGTTCAGCGAGTAACCCATGACGTTGTTAATCCATTCATGCTTCGAAAAGCTGCCGTGGGCGCTGTCGTGCATCACATTAAAACCAATACCCGCCAGCGTAATACCAAGTGCCGCGCACAATCCTATGCTCAACCAAACACCGGGAGTGAAAAAAACCAACCACGTGTATAGGAAGGCAAGCAATGTGAGGAAAATCCCGGTCTTTAAATAGATTTTCCAATTACCCCAACGAGAGAGTTTGTTGGTCTCGAAATAAGCGTCTACACGCTTCTTGAGCTCATCAAAGAACGGATGTTCCTTGGTGTTGAATGATACAAATGACATGGTGATTTCCTTGCTTGTGCTATTGGTAATTCCCAATTGCGCCGGCAATGTACGTCAACCAAACGGCACACAACGTTAAACGGAAATAAAAGAGAACAGCATCCTGTTAATTCCTCCTCAGTTTCAACGAAATAGAAAAATATTAGCAGCTTTGTCATTCACGTGTATATTTGCCACGCTTTTGGCACTGATAATAAAGAAGTGAAGAGGGGTCTCAAGCCCCTCTTTTCTTTGGTATCAACTCCCAAACCCTAAACGAATGATTACCCGAGAATCGGTCACCCAGCTTATCGAAGAAAAAATCGCAGGAACAGACATGTTCATTGTGGAGGTAACGGTGCGTCCGGGCAACGTCATCGACGTTACCCTCGACAGCGACAGTGGCATTACCATCGAAGCTTGCACCGAAGTGCATCGCCATTTGCTGCATGAAATGGACCGTGAAGTAGAGGATTATTCGCTGGAAGTTTCTTCACCCGACCTAACCAAACCGCTCAAGGTTACGCGTCAATACATGAAAAACGTAGGTCGCGACCTCGCCGTGAAGAAAGCAGATAAAAGCAAAACGGAAGGGGAGCTGATTGCCGCGACAGAAAGCGACATTACGCTTCTCACTTCTCAAAAAGAAGAAGTGCCCGGTAAAAAAGGAAAAAAACTGGTGGAAAGGGAAGTTACCATTCCATACTCAGAGATATCGGAAGCGAAAGTGATGATTCGCTTTAAATAACAACGAAAAGAAAAAACCAAAACGATCATTAAAAATCAAATACGATGAAAGGTTTAAATCTGATGGATGCGTTCGGCGACTTCAAAGAGTTGAAGAACATCGACCGCGAAACCATGAACCAAATTCTCGATGATGTTTTCCGCAGCATGATTCTAAAGCGCTGGGGCGCCGACGACGGCTTCGACATCATCATCAACCCCGACCGTGGTGACCTCGAAATCTGGCGCACACGCGAAATCGTTCCCGATGGCGAACTCGACGACGAGGTAGCGCAAATCGAGGTGAGCATGGCGCAAAAAATCGTTCCGGATCTCGAAGTCGGTGAAGAGTTGATTGAAGAAATCAAAATTGAAGATTTTGGTCGCCGCAACATCTTGGCGATGCGTCAAAACCTACAGTCGCGCATCATGGACCTCGAGAAGGATCACTTGTACCAGAAATACCGTGAGCGCGTGGGAGATATTATCTCAGGCGAAGTTTATCAGGTATGGAAGAAAGAGATGCTCGTGCTCGACGACGAAGACAACGAGTTGATACTTCCAAAAGATCAACAAATTCCTT
>JBILCQ010000036.1:0-12560 GCA_044353065.1 Flavobacteriales bacterium
ACTTAGCTCCAACCGCCCAGCTCACGTTGCCCAGCGAAACGCTGCTGCCCAATTGCGCCGTAAACAAACCCAGCGCGCTGGTGCTTACCGTTTGCATTTCCTGCCACATGGTTGGTCCGGTGGCGGTGTTGTCGTGTATGGTAAACCGAGCGTTGAGCGTGACATTCGCCAATGGCTGGCCGGAAGCATCGCGAGCAATGGCTTGGTATGGAATAAGAGCGGGAGCTTGGGCGCATAGAAATCCGCTCCATGCAATCGCGAAAAAAGATAAAATGAAACGCATGAGATTATGATTTGGTCAAATATAATTCAACCTAACACGATGCGCCCTAGCTCCGTAGGAGCGAAACATTCGTAGCAAGAATAAACCCCGCACAAAACAGCAGCCCCGTAGGGGCGAAATGTTTTATAAAGAATTGCGAAGAAGCAATCGGTACAAGTAAAAGAATATCGCCGCGCGAAACAACCGGCCCTCGACTGCGCTCGGGCGGCGGGGCGTTGCCAGCGTCCAGGCCTCGACTTCGCTCGGCTAGGGCGCGCAACACAGAAGGGCAATCGACTGCCGCACTTCCATTTGAGCAAAATTGAATCACAAAAAACAGTGATGAACTTTACTTTCATTACCTTTCAGCAGAATAGAATCGCATGTCTGAACAAAGCCACAACGCCGCTAATCGCACTTCTGCGGGCGAAGACGCATACAATCGACTCCTGGAAGAAAACAAACTTCTCCGGGCGGTATTCGATCAGCTTCCTTCCGAGCTTGTAGTTGTGACTCCCGATATTCGCTATTTACTCGTAAACAAAGCGGCTGTAAAAGACGATGAAATTCGGGAGTGGATGATTGGGAGAAGTGACCAAGAATTTTGGGAGCGAAAAAATAGAAGTTCAGAACTATCCGTGAAGCGAAGGGAAGGGTGCCTTGAAGTGATTCGAACACAAAGCGATTTACAATTCGAAGAATCCTTTCATGTCGGTACACCACAAGAAAAGCACTACGTCCGTCTGCATCGCCCCAATTTGAATGGAACGGAACAGCCCTATATAATAATCTACGGCCAAGAAATTACGGAGCTCAAAAAAAGTGAAGAGCAATTGAAGGCGCAGAATATCGAACTCGAAAAGGTCAATCACGAGCTCGATCAGTTTGTTTACAGTGCATCACACAACTTGCGAGCGCCGTTGCTTTCCATGAAAGGATTGTTGGGCCTTATCGAAGACGATGAAATAGAAGCGCCTGCGCGGCAGCGATTTATCGATGAAATCTACAAATCGATTCAGCGATTGGACGCTACTATTAAAGACATTATCGATTACTCTAAGAACGCTCGTCTCGAATTGCTTCCTACTCCAATCGATTTGGAACAACTCGTTCGCAACACGCACGAGGATTTAAAATTTTATGAGGGGATAACAGTTTCACTCGAGATCATCACTCGCCAGACGAGTGTGTTTTATTCAGACGAGCGAAGATTAAACTCCATCATTCACAACATCATGTCGAATAGCGTTAAGTATAGCGATCAAAGCAAGGAACATTGCATGTTGACTGTTGCAATTGAAGTAACCCGCGAAACGTGCAAACTCGTTTTTACCGACAATGGAAAAGGAATATCACCGGACAATCAGCATCGCGTATTCGACATGTTCTACCGAGGGACGACCGAGCGCAGTGGCTCGGGCCTGGGCTTGTACATCGTGAAAGAAATGACAGAGCGAATCGGAGGTTCCATTGAACTGCAATCGGAATTGGGCAGAGGAACCAGCCTTACGCTTACGCTTCCAAATCTTATTGACCCGACAGCTGCATAACGTATTCGGTCTTCCCTTCGCCGTATACCTCGTAAACGAAATTCACCTGTTCGGCAATTCCCTTAGCTTCCACATATTCGGTCAGCTTGGGATAAGACTTCATCGCACCGATAATCATAGACACCATGCCTCCCGTTTCAAAGGTAGATGCAGCTGCATTTCCAGGAGGTATTGAAAGCATCTTCAAGCCTAGGACAGCGCTCAACCGAACACTATCAGCCTCCGAAACGATAAGGCCGGCAAGCGAACGAAGCGAATCTTTGGGCACCTCGTTGGGATTGTCGAAGTAGACTCCAATCATCTGAACGTTGACCCCATTTTCATCAGCAATTTTATGTAAACGTTCAAACGCATCACCAATTTTCTCATAAGGCCCGCGGTGCTCAATGCCCATTACGCGATAACCGGGCATCATGCGCTGTTCAACATGAACGCCCTGCATCAGACCCTGTGTAAGGAGATAAACAAAAGCAACTAAAACGAGTACCAGTATAGTAATCAACACCTTTTTCATCGGACAATTTTTTAGGGTGCAATAGTACACACCATCATACCAAGAAATGAAAGCAGATAAACACTCACTGATAATTGTCAATCCAACAATGGCATACCCTAACACTCGTCAGTACGTTTACTGAGTTGAATTCATTGCTTTGCTCAAAACCCTAAACCCACACACTATGCTTAAATTTTTCTCTGCAAGTGCACGTGTCGTGAACACACGCCGTGCTGTAATGGAATGTATGGAAATCGCTCTAGGCGAAAATTACAGTGATGCAGACCTATTAGTCTTACACGCATCGATTGGTCACGATTTCAAAGAGATGGTTCAGCAAGCGCATGAAATGGCGCCCAACGCGCGCATCGTTGCGGCATCCTGTTGCGGAGTAGTTGGCCGTGAAGGCGTCAGCGAATCGATGAAAGACATGGCACTCATGGCCGTGCAAGGAAAAGATTTCGCGGTAGCAAACTTAACCGACATCAACGGAAAAAATTCCTATGAAAAGAGTCTGGAGATGGCACGTTCGCTCAAGGCGCAGCAACCGGGAATCAACATGATTTATTTCCTTGGCTCAGGAATCGACATTGCGAACGACCTTTGCGTAAGAGGATTTGAAGAGGTATTTGGAGAAGGCGTTACCATTTTCGGCGCTACTTCTTCGGATAACATGAAAGGAGTAATCAGTTTTCAAGCGGTTGATCAATTGGTAACTGAACATGGTGCTTATGCAGTAGGATTTTCAGACCCTACCCTTAGCGTCGACACGCAAGCCACGCACGGTTTTGTAGCGATTGGCGAGCCCCTTCTAGTAACCAAAGCCGATGGTCATATCATAAAGGAATTTAACGGAAAACCCGCATGGCAAGAGTATACCCGACGATTGGGTTTAACCGCAGACGCTACTTGCGGCGACACCATTCCGATTGGAGCGCTTGGTGAAAAACTGAGTCCTGAATGGGCCAAAGAATATGGCAATGAACATTTGTTGCGCGTTGTTACCAAACACGATGGTGACGATATGTACTACGCCACGACGATACAGGAAGGCACTCCGCTTTGGCTTACGACTCGTGACGAAGATTTGATTTTTACCGAGATGGATCGATTGGTGAAAGAGATGAACGATCGTAATGCCGGAAAAAAACCGGTAGCCGTATTCCACGCAGACTGCCTTGCGCGTGGTCGTTTCCTTTTCAACCGCATCATCAAGGACGAGCTTGTGAGTAAGATGCAATACCCCTTCTACAGCGAGGGAGCTTGCCCACCCTGGCTCGGTATGTATGGCTTCGGTGAATTTGCACGACTGGGAGGCAAGAACATTTACCACAACTACACAACAGCCCTGTATGTAATATACCGTTAATTGTTGCCAGCTGATTTATGAGCGAAAAGCCGAGTTATGATGAGCTCCTGAAGCAATACCGTGACCTTCAATTGAGGGTCACGCGCTTCTCTGCTACTGAGCAGGAGCTTATCAATACTCGCGATCGTCTGGACCACGAACTGGTGCTTCACCAAAGACTTCATCGTTATAACTCTGAAGCACTGAAAGAACCTTCCGAGGATGCGTTCTTTCGACTGGAATCTGAAGCAATCGTGGATGTCTTTGAAACCGAAGGTTCCATTATTTTCTATGTACCTACTCATGGAGGTGAGCCCGCCATTTTCAAAGAGGGCATTCCGTTTCCCATAGACCTCTCTTGGCTAAAAGAAACACGAGTTATAGCTTCAAGGCTTACTAAAGGCAAACCCCACATCATTAAATCGGATGTGCTGAACCTGCATAGCAACCTTGCCATGTTCGATCAAGGATTGTTTTCCTACTTCCATGAACCAAATCTTCAATATGAGGTCTATCTGTTTGGACTTATCAGCAAAACGAATGCACCGCTCTACAACAAGCCACAGGAGAGGAACCTGACGCTATTCGGAGTTTTCACGCAACAGTTACAAGCGATGTTGGCCAATCGTAAGCGAAGCGAAGCCATCGGCCGACAAATGGAGCAAATTAAAGCTTCCCAAATTGAGCTTCGAAAGCTTTCGCTCATTGCAACCCGAACCAAAAGCGGAGTTATCATCACCGATAATATGGGACGCATAGAATGGATCAATGATGCATTCACTAAAATTTCCGGTTACGCTCTCAACGAAGTCATAGGCAAGAAACCAAAAGACCTGCTTCAAGGTCCAAAGACAGACGAAGTCGCACGTCAGCAACTAAAAGAAGCTCTTTGGAAAAAGGAAAACATTGAGGTTACTATCATTAATTATGATCATGAAGGAAGAGAGTATTACAATCAGCTGGAAATAATCGCAGTATTCGATGAAAAGGGAAACCACACAAATTTCATCGCACTACAAAAAGACATTACGGAAGAGACGCTTTCGCGTCAAGAAATACTCCGTATCAATACGCGATTTGAGCTCATCGCGAAACATTCTCGCATTGGCACGTGGGAATTCTCAGTAATCGACGGATCAATTCGGTGGAACAATATCATGTACGAGATATATGGAATTGATCCGAACTCAACAACCAGTATCGCTGATTACTGGCGAGATGCCATGTCAGAAGAAGACTATGCGCAAGGCCTTGCCCATATGAATAGCATTCGCAATGGTCATTCCGGCACACACGAATCAACATTTCAAATCAAACGCCTTTCGGACGGAGCCAATCGCATTGTTGAAACACTCATGGTAGCTGAACGCGACGAAAGAGGGAACCTGTTGCGCGTTGTCGGAAGTACCAAAGACATCACGGATGAGTTGATGTTAAAACGCGAACGCGATGCGGCTGCAGAGCGAATGCTTGCGCTCAAAACCTTCTACGAGAGCATTCTTAATCACTCACCTTCGCAGAAATATGTTTTTGATCCTAAGGGTACATTATTGTTCAACAGCGAACCACCGAAAGAAGGGTCAATATGGTGGGATGTCAACTCATCTCTATCCATTTTCGAAGTCAATGAAAATGAGGTTAGCGCGCGAACTTGGAACATGATTCAGAACATTCGCCTTGCCGTTAAAAAGCAGCAAATAGTGCGTATTGAAGATGAGGAACAGCGAATTGATGGAGAATCTATCCAGTTTTTGCAGAGTATACTTCCCTATCGCAATGAATCAGGAATAATTGAGCACATCATTGTTACTGGTATTGATATTTCGGAACTGAAAAAAGTACAACAAGCAGTAACGCGCAAAAATGAAGAGTTGAGAAAAATAAATGCCGAGCTGGATAATTTCGTATACAGCATTTCGCATGACTTACGCTCCCCACTGCTTTCTATTAAGGGAATCGTTTCGCTTATTACCCATTCCAGTGAGATTGACGACAAAACCCGCAAGTACCTGGAAATGGTTGATGGATCCGCAACTCGCCTGGATGGAACCATTCAAGAAATATTAGAATACTCACGTAATTCTCGGCTTGAAATCTCACACGAAGAATTTGACGTAGTAAACATGGTAACGCAATCCTACAACGACCTCCAATACAGTGCTCAAGGAAATATACGATTACTACTAGACGTGCAGACGAATCCATTGATTTACTCTGACAAATCACGCATTGGTGTGCTTCTGAAAAATGTCATCGGAAACGCAATCAAATACAGAAGAAAAGACATCGACAGTTTCGTAAAATTCTCAGTCAAGAGGGGCGATGGTAACATCATCATGAAGATTTCAGACAATGGCGAAGGCATTGATGCGCAGCATCTCGACAAAATCTTTACGATGTTTTATCGGGGCACCACATCCAGTATTGGAACCGGTCTTGGCTTGTATATTTGTAAAGAGATAGCCAACAAGCTCAATGGCGATTTGAATGTAGAATCCATTTTGGGCGAGGGAACGACGATGACCATAACCATTCCTGAATTAGAACACCATGAATAAGATTAAGCACGTATTGTTGGTCGACGACGACGATATCTTCAATATGCTTCACGGCGAAGTTTTAAAACGCTTATTACCGGAGGTTAGAATTGATGTTTTCAAATCGGGACAAGAAGTATTAATCTATTTAGAAACAGAACCCAATTCGGAATTTGACCTCATGTTTTTAGATATTCGAATGCCTGTCATGGGTGGTTTCGAAGTGCTTGAAAACATGGCTTCGATGGAAGGAGATCGCTTTTCCAATACGCGCATTTACGTTTTGTCTTCCACACTCGATGATCGCGATTTACAGCGTGCTAAGGAAATGCCACTGGTAACGGATTTCATTGGAAAACCTATGTCGTTTGATACCCTGAGAAGCATTTTGGCTCTCACTTCCTGATTACCCCTATCAATTTAGCTAGATTTGTAGGCATAGCCTTACCCATGAATCTAAATCAAATTTTTACTACGGAACAACAACGATACGCTTTGTATGGTGCCCTTTTTGGCCTTTGTTTTCCTGTATTTGGAACCTTGTTCGAAT
Organism: Flavobacteriales bacterium; assembly: GCA_044353065.1. Lineage (GTDB taxonomy): Bacteria > Bacteroidota > Bacteroidia > Flavobacteriales_D > Sanyastnellaceae > JAIBBG01. Next base: position 6,744 of record JBILCQ010000036.1, read on the forward strand.
CGTGGATGATTTATAGTCGGGTTAGTTGGGAGTTGCTACTGACCTGTCAGAAAGAATCAGAGATGCTGTGGATCATAGACACAGCGCCATTTTTTCTCAGCATCTTCGCTTCTTTTGGTGGAAAGCAGCTTGACATCGTTCGAGAGAAAAACAGAGAAATAAACGAGCGCTACGACCAAATGGTCATTTTGCGTGAAATGGCTGACTCAGCCAATAAAGCTAAGAGCGAATTCCTGGCGAATATGTCACATGAAATTCGTACCCCCATGAATGCAATCATCGGGATGAATTACCTGGTACAGCGCACCGAGCTAAACCCAAAACAAACCGAGTACATTCACAAGATTGACATTTCAGCAAAGGCCTTGCTTCGCATCATCGACGATATTCTCGACTTCTCGAAGATCGAAGCAGGGAAATTACAGCTGGAAAATTCACCTTTATTTTTAGAGGAAACGATTGCTCAGGTTGCTGATGCGGTTAACATCAAACTCAGGAAGAAAAAGGAAGTAGAGCTAATCACGAAAATAGACCCACACATACCTTCCGTGCTCAGCGGTGATGGTTTACGATTGCGGCAGGTTCTATTGAATTTGACAGACAACGCAGCGAAGTTCACGGAAAAAGGTGAAATCAAAATTTCCGTAAAGCTGATAAAAATTGAGAACAGCCAAATTGAGCTGAGCTTTCGCATTGAAGACACCGGAATTGGAATGAGCCAAGATCAGCTAAATCGTATTTTCTCTCCTTTCCAACAAGCCGATATTTCCACAACGCGCAAATTTGGCGGAACAGGTTTGGGCCTCACTATTTGCAAACGAATCATAGAATTGATGAACGGCTCATTGCATGTGGAAAGTTCATTTGGTCATGGCAGTGCATTTTCCTTTTCAGCCGTCTTTCAGCTTCATGAAGAAACGATTGAACATCCACAGCAAGAACATGAGTATCGCAAAGGACTAAAAGCACTGCTAGCCGACGACAGCGAAAGCGCTCGCATGGTTTTACAGGAAATGTTGGAATCTTTCGGATTCGAAGTACATGCGGCATCGGGAGCACAAGAAGCTATCCAGCTGTTTCAAGAACAACACACCGAAGCAGATCCGTTTTCCATCCTGATTATTGATTGGAAAATGCCTAAAATGAACGGAGTTGAACTCGTTGAGAATCTTCGAAAAACAACGGAAAAAATTCCATCGGTGGTGATGGTAACTGCCTTTGGAATTGACTCAATCAAAGAAGCAACCACTCAACAAATCGTGGATGACTACTTGCTCAAACCCGTTAATCCATCTACTCTTTTCGATGTAATCAACAACTTACTTCACCTTACACCGACGCGCAGTAAATCAGAAGTGGGCAGCATGGTCGATATGTCTTATTTACGAAGCAAGCTCAATGAAAGAAGGGTTTTATTGGTAGAAGATAATGAGATGAATTTGGACCTGGCCATTGAGTTATTGCAAGACGTTGGTCTGAATATTTCAATTGCACGGAATGGCCTTGAGGCACTCGAATTGGTGGACCGAGAAGTATTTGATTGCGTGCTGATGGATATTCAAATGCCCGAAATGGACGGACTTACGGCCACACAAAAAATCAGACAAAACGACCGACACAAGCAACTACCTATTCTCGCCATGACCGCTCACGCCATGAAGGGCGAGGCCGAAAAGAGTTTGGCCGCAGGAATGAATGAGCATATCACCAAACCAATTGATCCATTTGTTCTTTACACCGCACTCATCAAGCATATTCATAAAAAAGACATTTCCATTCAGCAAACATCAGCCGATAGTTTACCTTACACAATTGAAGGCATTAATCTTCAAGATGGTCTTTACCGCTTGGGTAACAAACGAGCTTCCTACGAAAAACTCTTGAGATCGTATGCCTCCGTTTATGGCAACATTGAGGAAGAGTGTAATCAATTGCTTAGAGACAAACAAGTGAAGCCAATGGCGGCATACGTGCATACGCTGTCCGGTATTACGGGAAATATCGGAGCGAAGGAATTGCACGAACGCTTGGCACCGCTCTCCTCCAAGCTGCACCATCAAGCCCAAGAAAATGCATTGCAACTGTCTGATGAAGACATCGCTGCATGCAAACAACTAGCTTCGGATATTTCGACACTCATCCAAGAAATCAACACCACGCTTTCCAGTCAAGTCTCAAACGATGCGGGCAAAAAGCCGATCGACGACAAACTGCTGAGCGAAAAGTGGAGCGAGCTTCTGGTACTTACTTCTAACAACGACAGTAACGCCCTGGATATAGCAGAAAATCTGCTCGCTACCTACGCACTCGATATGGAAACCACCTATCGATTGAAAAAATGCCTGACGGCGCTCGAAAACTTTGAATTTGAAGAGGCACATCAACATCTCAGTGTATGAATACAATTATTGAACAATCGCTCGAGAAGCCACTTCTTCTCATTGTTGATGACTCCGCAGAAAATCTGCAGGTACTGAATGCGCTGCTTAAAGATGATTACCGACTAAAGCTGGCAAAGAGCGGCTCGAAATGCTTGGAAATAGCTGAACAGCAACCACAGCCGGACTTAATTCTCCTCGATGTCATCATGCCTGAAATGGATGGGTTTCAGGTTTGTGAAGCGTTAAAAGCGAACCCGCAAACGGCCGCCATTCCCGTCATTTTCCTAACTGCGCTTAATGAAGTGGCAGATGAGACAAAGGGATTTCGAGTAGGCGGATCTGACTTCATCACCAAACCATTCAATCCGGATATTGTGAAGGCGCGAATACGCACTCATCTGGATTTGCAAAAGGAGCGCAAAAAATCAAATGAATTGTTGCGCGTCCTACTACCCGATGCGGTTGTTCACGACCTTATTCAACATGGCACACACAAGCCGCAGATTAAGGAAAACGTGAGTATCCTATTCTGCGATTTCGTCGGCTTTACTCCAATTAGCGCAAAGCTTTCTCCGGAGGAGCTCATCGGCGAACTATCCGACATTTTCAGCGCATTCGATACCATTTGCGAACAGCATCAGACCACGCGTATTAAAACTATTGGCGATGCATATATGGCTGTTGCCGGCATTCATCAACCGACAAGAGACCATGCTACGAATCTTGTGAATACAGCGATTTCCTTCATCGAACATCTCGAAAAACGAAACCAGCAAAACAACCAAGAGTGGATCTGTCGAATAGGGGTTCATTCCGGAAAGGTCATCGCCGGTATCATTGGCAAAACACGATTCATTTATGATATAGTTGGCGACGATGTGAATATTGCAGCGCGCACAGAGTCGGCAGGAAGTCCAATGAAAGTAACCATAACGCCGGCTACTCGTGAGTTAATTGAAGACAACTTCAAACTGGACAGTGCAGGTATTTTTCATCTGAAAGGAAAAGGAGAGATGGAGTTATTTCACGTAGGCCGATAAAATCAGACCGTGCCGAGCCGACGTCGAACGAACAGTATATTTTTCTCCAAACCATTGCTTCTCAACTTGCGCGAAGAATCGGTGTGATAATTATGCGCCTGCAAAAAGGAAATCTGAAGTTCATTCCAACGCTGACGATCGTTCATCTCGCCACACGCCTTTAATTCGAGGTATAGAAATTCTGCTATTGCTGGAAAATCTTCCCTACCCAGATAATCCAGATCTGCATCACAGATAATACATTCCAACAGCGTTTTGGGTTGCTGAGGAATCTTGGTCACCATGATTAGACGTGCGATGTGTTGTTTAGCTTCTTCTGAAATTTCAGAATTCTCTGCCTCTTGCATGAATATATCCACTCCCGCGGCCTCATGATTGGATCGTTGCACGAGAAAGCCCAAATCATGATAAAGTGCCGCCAGTTTTAGCAAGGCGATTTCTTCAACACTCACCCCTTCTCTGTATGAAATCTCCTGAACCTGTCGAATAACGTCTTCTGTATGACGTGAATCGTGATATAGGTACTTTACATTGAGGTCAGCACGGAGGCGTTGCATGACGCTTCCGTATTGTTTTTCAAAGAAAGACTTGACTGCTTCCATGTTTATTGTTGCAAGTCGCAACCCATTTCGAGGTAAAGGTAAACAAGATGTTTAGATTTGCATGAAATACACAATCATGCAACTCAAAAAAATACTGGTCCCCTGCGATTTGAAAGAAGAAAGTTTCGTGGCTCTGCATCATGCAGCGCATATAGCCAATCTTTCGGGAGCGGAAATAGCGTTGCTTCATTTGGAATTCAGTAACCGCGCGTTGGATGCGTCTAAAGTTGAGTTGGACGAATGGGCCAATCGATTGAAAGAATCGTTTAGCGGCATCATAACAACGCATGTGCGCAAAGGAGGCGTAGTCGGCGAAATACCCGGGTTCGCCAAAGAACATGAATGCGGCCTTGTTGTGATGCCTACACACGGGATGCGAGGCATGCAAAAACTGACAGGTAGTCTTGCTCTTCGGGTGGTTTCAGAGTCACACATTCCATTCATCATCGTTCAAGAACGATCCATTCGTCCGCAAGGGTATCAAAAGCTAGTTATCCCGGTAGATTACAGACACCAATTATTGGAAGAAGCGAAAGCATTCGTTCAGTTGGCCAAGCTTTTCGGAGCAGAAGTGCATTTGGTTTTGAAACGCGTAAATGAAGAGTTGATGGATGAGGCCATGGTTGAATCCATCAAACAAACTTTCTCTGAAAATCAGCTCTCCATCTTCATACACGAGGTAGCTCACACAAGCCATTTCACAAAAGAATTGATTCGCTACGCAGCGGCAATCGAAGCAGATCTCATTTGTGCAATCAACTTTAGCTATGAATATCTCTACACCCTTTTTCCAAGAACGGAGGAGGAAGACTTGATTTATAATGATCCGCAGATTCCCGTGCTGCTCATCACGCCTCACAATCAGGATGAGGTTCTTTACAATATACCCATGCGTTTCTAAGTGCGATTCTCAGCAAATTTCTTCTTCAGGTTTCTCTCTACTGTATAGATCACATAGAAGAGCGTTATAAAGAGTGTTGCAATCATCAAGATGCCATTTGCTCCCTCATCGAATTCGAGCAACCATGCAAAGAAACTCATCAATAGTCCTGCGAGTCCGCTCAGCATCATTCGACGAGCAGAAACACGCTGTGCATAGCTCCAAGCATCCGGTGATTGCATAGAACGGCGTGTTCTGTATCCGTAAATTGGATTGATTTTCTTGGGCGGATATTTATGCATTACAAAGCCGGCAAGAAGAAACACCAAGGATAGAATGAACTGTGGTAGAAACATTAAATTCAGTTAGATGATATGGCCGAAAGTATAAATAATCGTGCAATCAACTTTGGAGATTCAAAACAGAGTTAACAAACGGGAATTATTCAATACCTAATCGTGACTTTTATCAAAAACGTAAGGCAAATAATTTACTTTAGTATTCTCATTTATATTTTTGATTCAATTCAACCCACTTATATGACCCGAAGCACTTATCTAACTAGGATTGCCCTGCTTTTCTTTTCGTTGCTTTTTCTGTCTAGCTTGACATTGAATGCGCAGCAATCGGTTGCTCGCCAATGGAGCGAAACACAATTGAACTGCATTCGCAAGTACTTTGCTAAGCCAACGGTGCATGCGCGCCATTTGGCCCACGTCTCCATTGCCATGTATGATGCCTGGGCTGTGTATAATGATGAGGCGCAACCCTATTTTTTGGGCCAAACCTGGGGTGGATTCAACTGTCCGTTCAACGGTATCCCGATGCCTGCGGATGGCGATTTACTGGCTGCTCAGGAAAAAGCCATCAGCTATGCTGCCTATAGAACGCTCTGGAATCGCTATACGTTTTTC
>JBILCQ010000242.1:0-3819 GCA_044353065.1 Flavobacteriales bacterium
CATCGTACCCCTGTGTTTGTCTGTGAATGAAATCGTGATCGAACACACTACCCGGCTCGCGCTGCTCTGCCTTCATCATTTCGAACATGAGCAGTTTAAGTAGAGCGATGTCACCCCCGATTTTCACCTGCAAGAAATAGTCGGCGATTTTGGTTCCGCCTTTCAGCACATCGATCGGACTTTGCGGATCGACAAACTTGGTCGTGCCTGCTTCGGGCAGCGGGTTGATGTGCACCACTTTGCCACCGCGCTGCTTACACTTCTGTAAGGCCGAAAGCATGCGTGGATGGTTGGTTCCCGGATTTTGACCGATGACCAGCACCACTTCCGCGTCATAAATATCTTCGAGAGTAACCGTTCCCTTGCCGATGCCAATGGTTTCACCCAGCCCGACACCACTACTTTCATGGCACATGTTGGAGCAGTCGGGCAAGTTGTTGGTGCCATAATAGCGCACAAGCAACTGATAGAGAAACGCCGCTTCGTTGCTGGTTCTTCCGGAAGTGTAGAAAACTGCTTCGTTGGGTGAGCATTGCTTCAAATCATCGGCAATCATCTCGTACGCCTTTTCCCAGTCGATGGGTTGGTAGTGCGATTTGCCCGGAGCCAGGTACATCGGCTGCGTAACTCGACCGCTCTTGCCGATTTCATAGTCGCTCCACTGACTCATTTCCTCCACGCTGTGCTTGGCGAAAAACGCAGGGTCACAACGAAACTGCGTTGCTTCTTCAGCCACTGCTTTCGCACCGTTCTCGCAATATTCACCCAGCTTGGAGCGATGCGCCGGCTCGGGCCACGCACAACCCGGACAATCGAATCCATCGCGCTGGTTGAGTTTGGCCAGCACTTGCAGCCCTTTCCAGAGGCCAATTTCGTGAGCGATGTGCTGCATCGAAACCGTGACGGCTCCCACACCAGCAGCCTTACCCGGAAGTGGTGTCAATTTCAAACCCGTGAGTTTGGCCGGCGGAACAATTTGAACCGAACGCGCTGAAGTCATTGTGTCAGACATGCGGAGATAATTTGTGGGGAAAATACGAAAAAGGGGTAAGGGATAAGGGGTAAGGGGTAAGGGGTGAGGTTGGAGTTGTGGACTCAAATTGATTGCGACTTAGTAAGGCAATCTTGTGGGGATTCGTAACTTGATGTAGAGCATTCGTGGCTCTCTAATCATCGTCCTCTTCCTCGCTTTGTGATTGATCAACTACAACTCCGCTAATTTCCGTATGTCTTATTTGCCCGCCGAGATATGCGGCTCGTCCGACCACCACAAGACAAAAAGCAGCAAGTACCAGAACGATACGCGTCATGGTGATTGAGAATGTTGATTTCGTGCGCGTGAGAAAAATGGCTGCGACTGAACCTACTCCGAGCACCAGCATCGACACGAACGCCCAGAATCCGGCATCTTCATGCAACTCGATGGCGCTTTCCAAAACGCCTGGAATGTGTTCGACCGCCTCTTCAGCGCCTTCGCCCGTGAACTTAGCAATGGCTGCGCCGATAGCAGAAATGATGAACACGTTAAATGCAGCAATGGAAGTCTGTTCGCTTTTATGCCATAAGCCATGCGCCAATACTAGCATTCCGAAAAACGCTCCGAACAGTGGCAAGTGAACAATGAGCAGGTGGATGTGGGCTTGGTCCATGGGTGTGTATTTGGTTTGCGAAGAAAAGGAGTTTATCGGATTGCCGGCGTTGAGGAATATCAGGAGGAAAGGATTGTAGGAGGAAAGGATTATAGGATTGTAGGGAGTGACGAGGCGCTCTTGCTACTTTCAACCTTCAACTCTCAACTAATTATGGAAAGAGAAACACAATCGCAATGAGTGTCTTGCGCCCCCCTATAATCCTACAATCCTATCATCCTACAATCCTATCAAAACTGCTTCATCAAACTATAGTACTCCACGCTCTTCATCAATTTATAAAGTGGAAGTGTCTCCATCAATTCTTTTGCTCTCTGCTCATCGATGTCTTTAAAGATCAATACGGCGCCGTTGCGGCCCTGGCGAAGAAATAAATGCTCTAAAATTCCTTCTGATTTCCATTGAGCCACCACCTCTTGTTCGTGCTTGATGATTTCTTGAAAATTGGAAGGAAGATTATCGGTATCGATCGTAAGGATCGCTTGTATGCAGTTCATAGTTTAAGATTTAATAATTGTCGAAGATACTCAATCCAATAGGCGTTTACCAATACCCAAAGAACGATAATAGGGTGCAACGTATATAACGCCGAGCTTAGATCGCTTCAAACACTATGGCTGCGGCATCCATGGAATAGAAACTTATATCAACAATGAATACTGCGACACGGAGGTATTTGAAACCAACGGCGGTAAGCCCTGCAACCCACTTGGTATCGTGGCGCCTTTGAATCCTTTCGGAATTATTGGTGCAGTTTGTAATATTCAGCGAAGTTCTATGTACTATATGCACTCTTAAGCGAAGCACAAAAAAGTGACAATTAGACCAATTTTCAAAGTCAATTTATACTTTCTTTGCACAATCATATAACTTTCACGCACATGCAAACGGAAGAGGATAAAAACAACTTCATGGCTTACCTTGACGACGTCAAATCCGGTAAAACCAATCTATCCTTCAGGGAATGGCTTCAGAATAGAAAAGAGACAGGCAGATTCGTGATATTTGCGATTACCGCCATTTACTTTTCATTATGGTATACCTATTGGCTGACCTACTATATTTCAATAATATGGGAAAAGATTTATGACAAAATCAAAAGACCACTTAACCCTCAGATTAGTTATTCCAAGGCAATATTACTCAGTTTCCTATTCGTACTTCTCTCTGCTATCTTAATACAATCGACAAAGTCAAAATTGATTGTCGTTCCTGTTCTCGCACTTATCGGCATCGGTAACTGGTATTTTTTGTCGGCATTTGTTCGCATTTCGCCAACTATAAGACCACTTTTCAGTCCATCTCGTTCAAAGTAGTCTCTTTGTGAGATTTGGTGCACCCTACAACTTATCCTATTGAATGGGAAGCTTAATTCGTATACTATTATGGTTTATTGGACTGAAGTGGCTGTTAACTCATAAGGATGCTCAACCGGTCCGAAGAATATTCGTAAAGATATTTATTTGGAGTTGGGTTGTTATAATTCTAATTGCACTCATTGCTATACTTGTTCTTCCGAACTCTGGTGTGGACAACTCCCGGGTTAACGGGTGGTGAACGAATATTACCATCCATTAGAGTTTGGCACTAAAAAAGCCCTGACAATACTTGTTGTTGATTAATTATAGATCTCATGAGTTCGATGAGTATCAGGGAAGAAATTTATGAACGCACTTAAATAGGATTTAGTCCGAACTACAAAAGCATCAACACTCCCACAGCTGCGTTAACGACAAGTGACACTAATACTAGTCTCAAAAACAAATTGCACATGTATTTAAGGGCATGGTATCTCGGACGTACATCAGCACGATAGGGCATTACATAGTTAGAAAAGAAAAGAACCTCAGTCATAATTCTACCCAAACGTCTGTGGCGAAATTCGATGAATGACTGGTTGGTTAGGAGCGAAGGTTGGTCATGGAGAAGGATTATAGGATTATAGGATTGTAGGATTGCAGGGGACGCCCACCGCTCGTTCTCATGCTGATTGTGTTTCTTGTTCTAAAGAGAAACTAGAATGAGAGCGAAAAACAGAATGAGAAAGAGTAGTCTGATTACGCCCCCTACAATCCTACAATCCTATAATCCTACAATCCTTTCATCCTACAATCCTCGCAAATCAATTTTCCCCTATGTTTGGCACTCAACAAACACCAAACTATGACAT
>JBILCQ010000243.1:0-3808 GCA_044353065.1 Flavobacteriales bacterium
TTTTGTGCATTGCTCCAGATCACGCAAATGGTCGGACAGACACAGACTGTCCTGGATGGTGCATACGTACGTGAGCACAACCCAACTCGCAAGGTTATCAGTTACCCCTATTTGCGCGAAGCAGATGTAATGTGGGCTAAGCGAATATGGCAAGTTATTGACCTTCGCCAAAAAATCAATCATACGCTTTACTTCCCAATCGATGAATTGGAGAATCGTAAAAGTCTGTTTGATGTTATTCGAATTGGTCTTATTGACCAAGGCTCAATAACAGCATATGGTACCGGCCCTGCTCAGACGGACGACGAGTTTCGCTATCCCTTGGGACAAGCGGAATTGGATTCTATGTTGAATCCTGTCGTAATTCGTTACCGCGAAAATTTGGATACCGGTGAGAAGGAAGAAGTTCGCAACGTGGAATCAGTTACATCTCGTGATGTTGTTCAGTACAAGATCAAGGAGGACTGGATATTCGACAAGCAGCGTTCGGAGCGTTATGTTAGAATTATTGGTATTGCTCCGATTGTGAATCGTTACACTGAAAGCGGTGAAGTGAAGGGTAAGAAGGAACTGTTTTGGCTCTATTATCCGGAATGTCGCTACATTTTCAATAATTACGATGTATTCAACACGCACAATGGGTCACAACAAATGACATTCGATCAGTTGTTCCAGATGCGTATGTTTCAAGGATACGTCGTTAAGGAGGACAACGTCTATAACAGAGGCGTAGATCCTACTTGGAAAGGTGTAGACGCACTTCTTGAAAGTGAGAAAATCAAGAACGAGTTGTTTACTCTTGAACACGATTTGTGGCATTATTAAGAAATAAATTTCTAATTGAAAAGCCCTTCCAATCCGGAAGGGCTTTTTGTTTTTATCGCCACTAAGAAACCTCCAATGAGGTTGTACTTTTGCACCCGATTTTACCATGGTAACAGTAGGAAATCTCACTATACATTTCGGTTCGCGGGAGCTTTTTTCTCGCATCGGTTTTTTTATCGGCCCACGTGATCGTATCGGTTTGGTAGGTAAGAACGGTGCAGGAAAATCGACCTTGCTTAAAACACTCGCGGGTATCCAAGTTCCCAACGAAGGAAGTATTGCATTCGCCCGCGGAACGACGGTGGGTTATCTGGCCCAAGAGATGAAGCATAGCGAGAACGCTACCGTCTATGAAGAGGCAGCAACTGCTTTTCGTGAGGTTCAGCAAATGAAAACACGTCTTGAAGAGTTGACGGTTGCCATAACAGATCATCACGACTACACGAGTGATGATTATTCCAGAAAGTTAGAAGAACTGGAGGAAGTATCGCACCGACTGGAAGTGCTTGGAAGCGCCAATCTGGAAGAGAAAATCGAGAAGGTGCTCAAGGGGCTTGGGTTTCGCTCCGAAGATATGAATCGGAAAATGGCCGAATTCAGTGGTGGTTGGAAGATGCGCGTGGAATTGGGTAAAATACTTCTTCAGAATCCTGACCTGTTATTGCTCGATGAACCGACGAACCACTTGGATATTGAAAGTATCGAATGGTTGGAGGAATTCTTGAAGGATTATGCCGGAGCAATTGTATTGATATCGCACGATAGAACGTTTCTCGACAATGTGACCATACGCACCATCGAGATTACGAAAGGGAAAGTGTACGACTACAAATTTTCGTATAGCAAGTACATTGTACAGCGTCAAGATGAGGTAGAGCGTCAAGAAGCCGCTGCAAAAAATCAGCAGAAGTACATTGAAGACACCCAGAAACTGATTGATAAGTTTCGCGCGAAGAAGGACAAGGCCGCGTTTGCACAAACATTGATTCGCAAGCTCGAAAAGCTTGATCGCATAGAAGTAGATGATATTGACTCAACCAAAGTTCGGATCAGTTTTCCTCCGGCTCCGCATGCGGGAAAGATTATTTTGGAAGGTAAAGCACTGGGCAAGGCCTATGGCGATAATCGGTTGTTTAGCGGTGTGGATGTAGTAATAGCCCGCGGAGAAAAGATTGCGTTGGTCGGTAAGAATGGTGTCGGAAAAAGTACCTTGATTCGCATGATAATGCGCAAAGAGGAACACGAAGGAGAATTCACTCCGGGCTACAGCGTCAGTGTTGGATATTACGCGCAGAATCAGAGCGATGAGTTGGATGGAAGTAAGACGGTATTTGAAACAATCGATGATGAAGCAGTAGGTGACATTCGTAAAAGCGTGCGTTCTATGTTAGGAGCTTTCTTGTTTAGTGGTGATGACGTCGACAAGAAAGTCAAGGTGTTGAGTGGAGGAGAAAAGGCGCGTTTGGCTCTTTGTAAACTTCTGTTGCAACCCTATAATTTTTTGGTTCTCGATGAACCTACGAATCACTTGGATTTAGCTTCGAAGGAAGTGTTGAAGCAGGCATTGATGCGGTATGATGGAACGCTGTTCGTAGTTAGTCACGATAGGGATTTTCTGCACGGACTTACCAATACGGTTTATGAAATAAAGCCGGATCGCTTGCGCATGTGGCCAGGTGATGTTCTCGATTTCTTGAAGGAGAAAAAGGCCGAGAGCATTGCTATGTTCGAGAAAAATAAACAGAATGTCGCGAGCAAACCAGCTGCGGTAGTTGCTGAGCAAAGTACCATCTCTCGCGATGATTTGCGCGAACGTGAGAAGCAAAAGAAGAAACTCGAAACCCAGCTTCAAAAGCTGGAGCGTGAGATTGAGCGTTTGGAAACCGAGCTAGCGAAGCTCGACAAAGAAATTGCAGCGCTGGATTATTCCGATTCAAATGCTTCCAAGAATAAACTCGATGCTTATGCGGCTCTCAAGTCGGAGCTCGACTCCATCATGAAGCAATGGGAAGAAACCGGAACATTGATTTCCGGTTTCTGATTTGTCTGAAAGGAATTACGCTTCTTGTCCGTGACAAGCCTTGAACTTTTTACCACTCCCACATGGACAGGGATCATTGCGCCCAATGCGCACTTCGGCCTTAATAGGTTCAGCTTTAGGAGGAGGTCCTTGAGGAATTCCTTGTTGAGGTTGCGGATTGCCTTGTTGTGAAACAGCGACTCGTTGCTGGAGGTTTAAACTATCTGCTTTTTGTACGTTGAGTCGGGCAGGTTCCGGAGCTTTCGCTGCGGGAGCTTGACGCACTTGACCTTGTTGTCCTTGAGGCAAACGTGCATGCATTAAGAAACCGGTAAGTTCACCATTCACTTTCGCGATGAGATTCTTGAACAGATGATAGCTTTCTAGTTTGTAAATGAGAAGCGGATCTTTTTGTTCGTGGGAAGCAAACTGAACATTGCTGCGCAAATCATCCATGTCGCGCAAGTGTTCTTTCCAGCTTTGGTCAATCATAGCCAGCGTTATGCCTTTTTCTAAAGCATCTACCATTTCACTACACTGGTTTTGGTAGGCTTTTTCTAAGTTGACTGCAACCTGAATCGTTTTGCGGGCGTCGCTAAATGGAACCGCAATGTTGGTGAAACCTTGCGTATTGTTTTCGAAGACATTTTTAATGACCGGAAACGCTTCACGCTTGATTTCTTCAATGCGATTCTTATAGCGCAGCTCGACGGCCTGATACGTTTTTTGAGTGATGTCGTCAATTTTACCTGTGTTGAATTCTTCTTGCCCAACAGCGGGTTCAATGCCGAACAATCGCAGAACGTCAATTTTATATCCTTCGTAATTTTTGACCGGCTGGTTTTGTTCAACTGTTGTTGCGGCCAGATCAAAGAACATATTATCGATATCCAACTTCAAGCGTTCGCCGAATAGTGCGTGTTTTCTTCGCTTATAAATTACTTCGCGCTGCGCGTTCATCAC